>JAHXHF010000286.1 GCA_025656895.1 gamma proteobacterium symbiont of Bathyaustriella thionipta | reverse complement strand
GCCTTAGGGGTAATCAGGTAATCTTTAGTCCACTGAACAGTATATAGATTATTGTTTTTCTTAGGGTTTAATCGTTTTCGTTCAAACACTAGTTAGACTGGGATGTATTGGATGCGAATAAAGCGGGGCTGGCCTTGATAAATATCAAGACGGCAATAAACTGGATAAAGCAGAAACCCGCTTTATTGATTATGCCTGTGGACGCATGTGTGGAAACAACAGTACGTCCCGAATAGACGGTGAATCCGTTAACAACATGACCAAACGGTCGATACCGATGCCCTCGCCTGCTGTTGGCGGCAAGCCATGTTCCAGCGCCTGCACATAATCTTCATCATAGTGCATGGCTTCGGCATCTCCGGCATCTTTTTCGGCAACCTGCTGGCGAAAACGTTCCGCCTGGTCTTCGGCATCGTTCAATTCCGAAAAACCGTTGGCAATTTCCCGTCCGCCAACAAAAAACTCAAAACGGTCGGTTACAAAAGGGTCATCATCGTTACGCCGTGCCAACGGCGAGACTTCGGTGGGATAAGCGGTGATAAAGGTCGGGTCCAGCAAACGGTGTTCTACCGTTTTTTCAAAAATCTCGATTTGCACCTTGCCCAGATCCCAGCTTTCCTTCAGCGGAATATCCAGCGCCATGGCCACCTGACTGGCTGACTGCAGATCGTCCAGTTGTGAGGCGGACAGTTCCGGGTTGAATTTCAATATGGAATCCCTGACCGAGATACGGGTAAAAGGTTTGCCAAAATCATGCTGCTCACCCTGATAGTTCACCAGTGTCGTGCCCAGTAATTGCAGTGAAAGCTTGCGCAGCATATCTTCGGTCAAATCCATCAGATCATGGTAGTCGGCATAGGCCTGATAAAATTCCAGCATGGTAAATTCAGGGTTGTGACGTGTGGACAGGCCTTCATTGCGGAAATTACGGTTAATTTCATAAACTCGTTCAAAGCCGCCTACGACCAGCCGTTTCAGATACAGTTCCGGCGCAATACGCAAATACAGTTGCATATCCAGCGCATTATGGTGCGTGCTGAACGGGCGCGCGGCGGCACCACCGGGAATCGCCTGCATCATGGGTGTTTCCACTTCCATGAATTGACGTTGGTTGAGATAGTCCCGAATAAACTGGATAGCGCGGGTGCGCTGACGGAAAACCTCACGCGAGGCTTCGTTCATAATCAGATCAATATAACGCTGGCGATAACGCTGCTCCATATCGGTCAGGCCATGAAATTTCTCAGGCAAGGGCCGCAATGATTTGGTCAGCAAACGAATGGCTGAGCAGCGTACTGACAGCTCGCCGGTTTTGGTTTTGAACAGCTCTCCTTCCGCTGCCAGCAAATCACCCACATCCCAGGTCTTTTTAAATTCGGCATACACACCTTCGGGCAAAGCATCACGCTGTACAAAAAGCTGTATGCGTCCACTCATATCCTGCAAATGCGCAAAACTGGCCTTGCCCATGACCCGACGGCTCATCATGCGGCCGGCAATTTTTACCTGAATGGCTTGTTCAGCCAGTTCCTCTTTATCCAGTTGCGCATATTTTTCCATCAGCTCGGCAGCCAGTGCGTCTCGCCGGAAATCATTCGGGAAAGCATGGCCGCTTTCTCTAAGCGCAGTCAGTTTTTCCCGCCGCTGGGCGATCAGTTTGTTTTCATCTTCGGCTGTATGGCTCATGTTGGCTTCTTGAGGTTGATTTGAAATAGTTTTTTATCGCTTGTTTTTTTACAGGCCGCTTTTCAGGCTGGCTTCTATGAACATATCCAGCCCGCCATCCAGTACTGCCTGGGTATTGCCGGTTTCGACCTGGGTGCGCAAATCCTTGATACGCGACTGATCCAGCACATAAGAACGAATCTGGCTGCCCCAGCCAATGTCGGATTTACCCTCTTCCACCTGCTGCTGATCAGCTGAACGCTTTTGAATTTCCAGTTCATACAGCTTGGCCTTAAGCTGCTTCATGGCGGTGGCCTTGTTCTTGTGTTGTGAACGGTCATTCTGGCATTGCACAACGGTATTGGTTGGAATATGGGTGATGCGCACGGCTGATTCAGTGCGGTTTACATGCTGGCCGCCTGCGCCACTGGCACGATAAACGTCAATACGCAAGTCAGCCGGGTTAATATCCACTTCAATATCATCATCAATTTCAGGGGCTACAAACACGGCCGCAAAAGAAGTATGCCGGCGATTTCCGGAATCAAAGGGTGATTTTCTTACCAGCCGGTGAACACCAATTTCGGTACGCAGCCAGCCAAAAGCATAGTCGCCTTCATAACGGATGGTCGCGCTTTTGATACCTGCTACTTCACCCGCAGAAACCTCGATCAGTTCAGTTTTAAAGCCGTGATGCTCGCCCCAGCGCAAATACATGCGCAACAGCATTTCTGCCCAGTCCTGTGCCTCGGTTCCGCCGGAACCCGCCTGTATATCCAGAAAGGCATTACTGGAGTCAGTCTCGCCGGAGAACATGCGGCGAAATTCCAGCTCTACAACCTGCTTTTCAAAGGTTTCTACATCTTCAACAACAGCGCTAACCGAATCATCATCGTTTTCTTCAACCGCCATCTCCAGCAAATCGGTGGCATCCTGCAGGCCGGTTTTTAGTGTATCCAGGGTGTTGACCACGGCTTCCAGCAAAGATTGTTCCTGCGACAGAGACCTGGCCTGGTCTGGCTTGTTCCAGATTCCCGGGTCTTCCAGTTCACGGCTTACTTCAAGCAGGCGATCCTTTTTTTCATCGAAGTCAAAGATACCCCCTGAGCGACTCACTGCGCTTTTTAAGGTCGGCAATTTTTGTTGTTATGGGGTTTATATCCTGCATCGTTCTGACTCAATTACATTCAAGCCGGCTATTCTACATCAGCAGCACGCAGTCGGCCAAAATTGAAACTATATATTCTGACAGGGTATTGCCTGTCGAGTGAGCAATCTTCAGAAATAGGCCTGCGCTCATGTTAAACTGCCGGCCCTTTTGCCCGTACGCCACCTTGAAGCATTGCGCCCGATGAATATTCGACCACACTTGTCAGCCAGCAGGCTTGCTCTGCTTATGCCTTTACTCATCCTTTTACTGATGATTGTGGATTATGCCTGCCTGGGTCTGTCCGCAAAGCTGGATCAGCGGTTGGCAGATCACTGGCTGCAGGCAGCCGCACAGGAACGTCAACCCGACAAGCGCATTGTAATCATCAATATTGATGGCTACAGCCGCAGCCGCATTCTGGCGGACCTAGCCAGCGAACAGCCCATTGACCTGCCCCTGTCGATTCATGCTGAAATGTTGAATGCCCTGACAAAGCTGGCACCGGAAGCGATTATTTTTGATTTGGGCTTTTTTACCCCGGCCCCATCCGCTGACGAGGATGCGCACAGCTTTAATCAAAGCCTGGCCCAAAGCGACAATGTGTTGATTCCCTGGATACATTTTCAGGAAACACTGGAATCTTCCGTTACCCTGCCACTGGCTGAACCGGCGCAAGCCTGGGGGCTGGACAGTTTCAGTTATGCCGATATTATCGGTATATCCAAAACGGCCAGGGCGGATAGCCAGGCACGTATCGGCGGCCTGTTGCCTTTCGCCATTGATCCGCACCACTGGCTTACCGGTGATGTTAGTTTGCACAAAGACAGCGACGGCATGGTGCGTCAATACAGACTGCAAACCGATTATCATGGCTGGAAAATCCCCTCACTGCCCGCACGGCTGATGCAGGTTCTGGATAAAAAATTACCCGCCCGGGACAAGATCACACTGAATGGCTTTACCGATAAACATCGCACCGTCAGCTATGCCAGAATGCTGGACAGTTTGTACAGTCAGCAGCCTCTGGTTCCGTTGGCCCATCATATCGTCATTATTGGTTCCAGCCAGCCTGTTTTACACGATGCCCAGCCAACCCCGTTTCAGACCCGCACACCCGGCATAAGCATTTTAGCCACGGCCATTGATAATATATTGAATAACGATTATCTGCGCGCGGTGCCGCCATGGTTTAATTTATTGCTGGGTTTACTCCTCATTGCGATACTGAGCTAGGGCAATCGGACTTAAATTCATCCATTGATTACCCGCAGCAAATAGTCATTATCCCAGCCTGCTTTTAGACGTTTTGTTTTGACTCC
>JAHXHF010000179.1 GCA_025656895.1 gamma proteobacterium symbiont of Bathyaustriella thionipta | reverse complement strand
GCGGCCTGTGGGTTGCCGAAGAACTGCACCGGCGCCTTGCCCTTACAGAACCTCTGGGCAGCCTGAATATTTCATTTTATCGCGATGACTTTTCCCGTATCGGCCTGCATCCCGAAGTGCAACCGTCGGAACTGCCAATCAGCGTTGAAGGCCGGCATATTCTGCTGGTTGACGACGTACTGCATACCGGCCGCACCATACGCGCCGCCATGAATGAAATCTTTGACTACGGCCGACCGGCGGCCATTATACTGGCCGCACTGGCGGTACGCAGTGGCCGTGAGCTACCCATAGAAGCTAATTGTTACGGTGTTCGTCTGCCATTATCCGGGCAGCAACATGTACGTGTCAGCAACCCCGGCAATCTGCAACTGAATATTGTGCAACGGCAGAAAGAGTCCGCATGAAACATAACCTGCAACTGGACGCACAAGGCAGACTGAATCATTTCCTCAGTATTGAAGGGCTGTCACGCGACCTGTTGCTGGAAATTTTACATACGGCCCAGTCCTTTATCGGGCTATCCTCCAGAAACATAAAAAAAGCCCCCCTGTTACGCGGCAAGGTAATCGCCAATCTGTTCTTTGAAGCCAGCACACGCACGCGCACCACCTTTGAACTGGCCGCCAAACGTCTGTCGGCCGATGTACTCAACCTGAACATCAATGCCTCAGCCACAGCCAAAGGCGAAACTCTGCTTGATACCTTGCGTAATCTGCAGGCCATGCACTGCGATATGTTTGTTGTGCGCCACGCCGACAGCGGCACAGCACACTTTTTTGCCCAACATGCAGCGGCCGGGGTGAGCATTATCAACGCCGGTGACGGTCGCCATGCCCATCCCACACAAGCGATGCTCGACATGTACACCATCTTGCACAATAAAGGCGGCTTTGAAGGGCTCAAAGTGGCCATTGTCGGCGATATAGCCCATTCACGCGTAGCTCGCTCACAGATACACGCCCTGAATATTCTGGGTGTCAGCGAAGTGCGCGTTATCGGCCCGAAAACACTCATGCCCGCACAGGTGCGCACATTGGGCGTGCATGAATACAATCAGCTGACAACCGGTCTGCGAGATGTGGATGTCGTCATCATGCTGCGCCTGCAAAAAGAACGTATGCATAGCGCCATGCTGCCTTCGGAACATGAATATTTCCATCTCTTCGGTCTTTCCGAAGAAGCCCTGTCACATGCCAGCCCTGATGCCATAGTCATGCACCCCGGCCCTATCAACCGGGGCATTGAAATGACCTCTGCGGTAGCGGACGGCGGCCAGTCAGTCATACTGCAACAGGTGAGTAACGGTATCGCTGTACGCATGGCAATTATGTCCATGGCCATGCAAACCACACCCCGACAAGAGGCCAGCCATGCCTGAACGTCTGCTCATTCGTGATGGCCGCCTTATTGACCCGGCCAACAAGATTGACCGCATCAGCAACCTGTTGATTGAAAATGGCCGTGTCGCCGCCATTGATGCCCACATCGACCGTAACGCTGATGAAGTGATTGACGCCAGCGGACAAATCGTTTGCCCCGGACTGGTTGACCTGCGCGCGCGCTTACGCGAACCCGGCCTGGAACACAAAGCCAGCATAGCCAGCGAAGCCCTTGCGGCCGTTCGCGGCGGTATCACCACCCTGGCCTGCCCGCCGGACACCAACCCGGTTATTGATACGCCGGCGGTCGTTGATCTGCTCATGCAACGCGCCCAATCCAGCGGCAAAATAAACCTGCTTGCCATTGGCGCGCTCACTCAGCAACTAGAGGGCGAACAACTGGCTGAAATGGGAGCTTTGCAGGCAGCCGGCTGCACTACGGTTAGTAATGCCTGCCAGCCTATCCGAAATGCACTGATTGCACGCCGCGCAATGGAATATGCCGCAACCTTTGACCTGACCGTCTTTATAAGCCCGCTGGATGCCGATTTGGCTGCAGGTGGTTGCGCCCATGAAGGTGTTGTCAGCACCCGTCTGGGGCTGCCCGCCATTCCTGCCGCCGCTGAAACGGTTGCCCTGGCACGGGATCTGGCTTTGTGTGCCGACAGCGGTGCGCGTGTACATGTTTGCGGTCTGTCCAGCGCTGCGGCAGCCACCATGATAGCCCGCGCCCGCCAGGACGGATTGCCGGTCAGTGCCGATGTAAGCGTACATCAACTATTTCTTAGCGAACACGATGTGGCCGATTTCAACCCGCAATGCCATGTATTACCCCCCTTCCGCAGCACCGGTGATCGGGATGCTTTACGCCGGGCATTGATAGATGGAACCATCGCGGTTATTTGTTCCGACCACCAGCCACACGAAGCGGATGCCAAAAATGCACCTTTTCCGGCTACGGAAGCCGGTATCTCTGCGCTTGAAACCCTGCTGCCGTTAACCCTGGCTTTCAGCCGTGAAAGCAAGCAGCCTCTGTCAGACACGCTTGCCTGCGTTACCTGCAATCCGGCTCAGGTACTGGGTATTGAGCGGGGCACTTTATCCATCGGCGCCATTGCGGACGTATGCATTTTTGATCCCCGGGCACACTGGACATTAACAGCGGAACGCATGCTCAGCCAGGGTAAAAACACACCTTTTCTGGGGCAGGAAATGTGTGCCGAGGTCAGTCATACGCTGCTGGCCGGCCAATGCGTCTATCATAAACCCGGGCAGACTCATGCATAAATCTTATCGAGAACCGATTAAACTGGAACAAGCCAGCGTCATCAGCCAGCACCACTTTGATGGTGAGCAACACATCCTGCGTTTACACAGCCCGCGTTGCGCGCAGGCAGCCAAAGCCGGCCAGTTTGTGCATCTCACCGTAGGGCCTGAACTGGCTCTGCGCCGTCCCATTTCCATTATGCTGGCAGATGCCCGCCAGGGATATATTGATTTACTTTACAAGGTAGTGGGTAGCGGCACGCGGATTCTCAGCCAGCGCCGGCCGGGCGACAGCATCAGTCTGCTCGGCCCCGTTGGCAAGCCATTTTCTGTAAGTCAGGGCACCCGCCTGCCCCTGCTGATTGGTGGCGGCGTAGGCATGCCGCCGATGATTTTTCTGGCGCATGAATTGCGCCAGCACAAACAACTGCAGCCCTTTGTTATTCTAGGTTCTGAAGTGGCATTTCCTTTTGATTTAGAACCTTCGCAACACCTTGTTGATGGCTTGCCCGATGGCGTTATTGCCTGCATGCCGTTGCTGCAGCAATGGGGTATTCCCAGCCGCCTGGCCAGCCGCCAGGGTTTTGCCGGTTGCCACGATGGTTTTGTAACCGATCTGGCCAGAAACTGGCTGGATACATTGACGGCCGATAGCCTGAAGCAAGTGGAGTTATTCAGCTGTGGCCCTGAACCCATGTTGCAGGCTGTCGCTCAGCTGGCCGCTGATTATGATCTGCCCTGCCAGCTGTCTCTGGAAGAATACATGGCTTGTGCCGTGGGTGGTTGTGCCGGCTGCACAGTGGCGGTTACATCACAGCAGCAAACACGCATGCAACGTGTGTGCGTAGACGGCCCGGTGTTTGCCGCCCGTCAAATATACCCGGATCTATTCACGACCCGCCAAGTAAACCAGTAACTACAGCAGCCCACCGTGGCCCGCATCCGGGTCATCCATCAGGGATGCCGAAGACAGACCGGCAGCCATACCGGTCGGCCTGGTTTTTTGGTGCTGATCGCTGGCATCACCCAGTTTGATCATGAGACGCACTTCATTGGCTGAATCTGCGTGCAACAAGGCATCTTCGTAGGTAATCTCGCCTCTTTTGTACAATCCGTACAATGACTGATCAAAACTGATCATGCCTTGCTCGGTAGATTTCTTCATCAGGTCTTTGACCTTGTCAACCTCGCCCTTGCGGATCAGATCCGCCATCAGAGGTGTATTGATCAACACTTCCAGCACCGCCCGCCGGCCTTTACCATCAGGTGTACGCACCAGTTGCTGCGCCACTATGCCCTTAAGATTCAATGATAAATCCATCAGAACCTGATCTCTGCGTTCTTCCGGAAAAAAGTTGATAATGCGGTCGATAGCCTGATTGGCATTATTGGCATGCAGGGTACACAGGCACGTAAGCGGTCATTCACCCCTTATTTTTGATCCAATACAGATCGGACCTCAGCGGATCAGTGGCAAATTTCTTCTTCCAGTTTCGAG
>JAHXHF010000325.1 GCA_025656895.1 gamma proteobacterium symbiont of Bathyaustriella thionipta | reverse complement strand
TCATCCTTCCAAGACTACCATAATTGTGTAGCAGCTAAAGCCTTGCACTAAAGTGCATAGTTTTGACTAGCGGCCTGTGACCAATAAAACACAATCACAGGCCGGCCGGACAGATGACTGACCGCCAGCATGAGAAAAAAAGTGGCGAAAAACAGGGCGGCAAAGGAATGCCCTGACGGCATGGAATAACCCGTTTCTGCAATCCAGTGGGCGGCGATCAAGTCCTGCATGGGGATGGGTTTGCGGGATAAAACCTGTTGCAGATAATGGCTGCGTTCCGTTTTATTGCCCAGCGCATAAAATGCATCGGCCGTCATGCCCAGGGGGCCTGTACCCTGCTCTCCTGCCAGACTGATGATGTTCGGTCGCGACACCTGCAAAGCGGGTTTCAAAAGATGTTCGTTCAAGGCGGAGCCTGCTCCGGCACAGCAGGCTATTACCAGCACCATGATGAAAAATTGTCTGATTTTAGTCTGAAAACTTATGCGCTGCGCGGCTAACAACAGCAACAGCATGCCGGCCGCTAACCAGCCTGCCCCCTGCTTGCCGGCCGACCAGCTTAGCCAGTAAGCCCATTGCGCCGCTGCCCCGCTTAAATCAAGATAAGGGGGGCGCGTTGAATCCAGTAATGGCACAAAGAAAGCCACGCCAATGAGCATCCAGCAGGCAAGCAGTGCTATCGCGGCACGAACCTGCGAAACGCGCTTATTCATGCTTTTGACGCTCGCTCTTCCAGAGTCTGCAACATGGCTTGCAGCGCGTCATGATCAAAGCGTTCAGCCGCCTCGCAAAGCTGGCCTCTTAGCCGGCCATTTTCGGGTAAATCATTGAGCAAGCCCGGAATAGACAAATAATCTCCAATGGATAATGCCGATCTTATGGACTCAACCAGTTGCAGGGTTTGTTCACTATCCAGCAAATCAGTATCGTCCTGTGTTTCCATGTCTTTGTCGGGCGACTGACCAATGGCAAACATTATTTGCTGCAGCGCCCGCACAAAATCGGCTTGCCCGCTGTGTAAATCCTGATGTTCTTTTATGGCCTTTTCCAGCAATGCCGCTGTCTCATACAAAGGCGTTAAACCCAGGTTTCCGGCTGAGCCTTTTATGCTGTGAATCAGCTGGCGGGCCGCTTCATCATCCTGCTGCTGCAGCAATGCAGCCAATTCCTGTTCGGCATTGTAAAACTGCTCATGAAAGCTGTGCAGCAATCTTAGATAAAGTGCGCTGTTGCCTTTCAAACGGGCTAAAGCACCTTCCGTATCAATCAACTGCCTGTCCAGAAAGTCCAAAGAGTCCTGGCTGGCTGTCGCCGCTTTATCTTTTGGCGTTTTATGAGCGACCGCCGTACTGCGTTTAATCCAGCGCCCCAGAATCTGATCCAGCTCGTCAGGATCAATCGGCTTGCTCAGATAATCATCCATACCGGCCGCCAGACATTTTTCCCGGTCACCCTGCATGGCGTGTGCGGTCATGGCGATAATGGGTAGCTCTGACAAATGCGGATTCCGGCGGATTTTGACGGTTGCCTGATAACCATCCAGTTCCGGCATTTGCATATCCATCAGCAGCGCATCATAAGAATGTTGTAAAACCCGTTCTACGGCTTGCGCACCATTGGCGACAATATCCACCTCGAAGCCCAGTTCCTGTAATAGATTAAGCGCAACTTCCTGATTGATTTCATTATCTTCGGCTAACAGAATTCGCGCGCCATCAAAACCACCGGATGGCTGCTGCGAGTCTGTTAAATTGTCCAGAGATGCCGCTGTTGACTGGGAAAAATCAGCATCGGCCTGCTGCAGGCTTATTTCAAAGCCAAAGTTGGAGCCTTCTCCGGGCACACTTTGTACATGCATCCGACCGCCCAGTAACTCAACCAGCTGATTGGATATAGTCAGCCCCAGACCGGTGCCGCCATATTTGCGTGTGGTAGATTCATCCGCCTGACTGAAACTGTCAAACAGGCGTTCAATATTTTTTTGCTGAATACCGATACCGGTATCACGTACATTGAAGCGCAGCTTTGACTGCCTGCCAAGCTGCTCGACTAAAGCAATGCTCAGTTCAATTTCTCCCTGCTCGGTGAATTTGAGGGCATTGGAAATCAGGTTGACCAGAATCTGCCGCAGGCGTAGCGGATCACTGATGAAATCGGCTGGAATTTGCTCATCACAATGTATTTGCAGGGATAAACCCTTGTTGTGTATTTGGCCGATAAACAAATCATGTACATCGTCCAGTAAATGCTGCAAATGGAAAGGTATTTTTTCAATACTCAGTTTGCCGGCTTCTATCTTGGAAAAGTCCAGAATATCGTTTATCAGCGACAGCAGGGCATTGGCTGATACCAGAATTTTTTCAACATAATCCTTTTGTTTGGGCTGCAATGCGGTTTTCAGGGCCAGATTGGCAAAGCCGATAATGCCATTCATGGGCGTTCTGATTTCGTGCGACATGTTTGCCAGAAAGGCGCTCTTCGCGCGGTTGGCGGACTCGGCCAGTTGTTTCGAATCTTCCAGCGCCAACTCCATTTGCTTGCGCTCGGATATATCCACAATCACACCCAGCAAGCCACCCAGACTGCCATCGGCCAGGGTAAAGGCAGACTTCCAGAACAGCACATCATGCCACTGACCATCGGCAAAACGCATGCTGTGTTCAAAATGACGAAAACCATGCGACTGCAATAACATTTCATCTTCATTCTGAACTTCCAGTGGATCATCACTGTTGGAAAATTCAACATCCAGGCTGGTTTTGCCCAGCAGTTGTTCGGCCTGTAATCCGAAAGCATCTTCAAACGCACGATTACAGCTCACAAAACGGGTATCCGGTCCCTTTACATAAATGGGATTTGGAATAGTATCCAGCAGTGCAATCTGAAATGCGTTTTTATCCGACAGCGCCTGATCGGATTCTTTACGATCGGTAATATCGGCTACCGCCAGAATCAGTGTTGCAAACTCATGCTTTTCATTCAGCACTTCGGCGCTACGAATATCCGCCCATACAATTTGACCATCGGCGCGCAGCAGGCGGGCTTCAAACTGCATATGAAAATCTTTACTGGCAATACGTTCATGAAAAAGCCTGCTGATGGCCGCGCGTTCATCTTCATGCAATAAATCCATGACCGAACGCTGTCTCAGCTCTCGTTCACTGTATTGGGTTAATTCCCTGAACTGGCGGTTGACCGATAAAATATGACCATCGGCATCCATGGTGGCAATACCGGTTCCGGCATGTTCAAACAAGGCACGAAAATGAGCTTCACGCTGCTGAATGGTTTCTTCGGCCTGTTTGCGCGCGGTAATATCCACCAGGGTGCCGTCAATTAATACTTCGCCCTGCTCATCACTGCCCACACGGCCCTGTTCATTCAGCCAGCGAATTCCGCCTGTCTGGTGGTGAATGCGGTAGTCAACCAGATAACCGCTTCGGTCTTTTACCGCATCTTCAATACATTGCAGCACCCGGGCGAGATCGTCTTCATGAATCAGCGAAGCGAAATTACGTTGCGCGTTATTCACCAGCTGTTCCGGTGGATAGCCGGTCAGAACCCGCACCGCCTCACTCACATAAGTCATGCTGCGTTGCGGGTCATGGCGACAGCGAAATACCGCTCCCTGAATATTACTGACCAGCATGCTGAATTGCTGTTCGGAACGCCGTGTTTGCAATTCTGCCTGATGACGCCCGGACTGCTCCCGATAAATAACCAGCAAGCCAACCGCACCTGTCATTAAAGCCAGCAGCGCACCCAGTAAGATTAACAGTCGCAGGCTGGATGGCAGCCAGGTGGCCGTATCACGCAGCATAATCAAACGCCAGCCAGCATAGATGTTATTCTTATCCAGCAACGCGGAAAAATACAGGCCTCGCACATCGGAATTTAATCCAACCGCTGCATAAACACTGGAAACACCGGCGATGGCACGCTGAAAGTAAGGCCGGAAGGATACATCCAGCCCCACGCCCAATCGGGCTGAACGGCTTTGATAGGCGACAATAATACCCTGGCTATTAACCACAAAGGCATTTTCAGTTTTATAGCGGTTCACCTAGGGCAATCGGACTTAAATTCATCCATTGATTACCCGCAGCAAATAGTCATTATCCCAGCCTGCTTTTAGACGTTTTGTTTTGACTCC
>JAHXHF010000192.1 GCA_025656895.1 gamma proteobacterium symbiont of Bathyaustriella thionipta | reverse complement strand
CGGGAAAAAGATTTTGTTTCACTGCTTTTGCGTATGGTGGCTTGATGGCTGACTGTCAGGTTGATTTGGATTTCAGTGAAACTTCAGTTACAACGTTTTCCGCTGAATAACGGAGCAAAATAATGACAAATACAAAGGTATTCTTATGCAATCGCTAGAAACCACTCACCATGCTGCACGCAATCTAAGGGCTCCTCTGCTGCGCATGCTGCTGGCAGTCGTTACGCTGGCAGCGGCTTTCTACGTCTATGCGGCAGACTCGGGTGAGGTTATAAATTCTCCCGACTGGCTGCAGTTGTTTCTGGGTTTATTCGGTGGTCTGGCTCTGTTTCTTGCGGGTCTGCAATCATTGTCAGAGGGCATGACCAAGGCGGCGGGTGAGACCTTGAAACTGGTGTTGGCAAAACTGACCACCAATCGTTTCAAAGGAGCCATGACCGGTGCTTTTATAACGGGCGTACTCAATTCATCCACAGTAACGACCCTGCTGGTGGTGGGTTTTATCAGTGGCGGCCTGATGACACTGGGACAATCGGTCGGCGTCATCATGGGAGCCAATATCGGCAGTACCGTGACCGCGCAGTTGCTGGCCTTTGATCTGGCAGCCTATTCCCTGGGACCGGTGGCACTTGGCTTTTTTATGCTGTTTACCGCCAAGCGCGAGAAAATAAAATATTACGGCATGATGATCATGGGCATCGGCCTGGTCTTTTACGGCATGGGATTGATGAGTGATGCCATGACCCCGTTACGCAGCTATGAGCCTTTTCTGGAAATATTAAAAAGTCTGGAAAACCCGCTGGCCGGTATTCTGGCCGGTGCCATATTCACTGCTATTGTGCAGTCTTCCGCGGCTACCGTGGGTATTGCCATTGCTATGGCCAGTGAAGGATTACTGGCACTACCTGCCGGTATTGCGCTGGCTCTGGGCGCCAATATTGGAACGGCTATTACCACCGCCTTAATGGGTATTCTGAGCGCCAAATCTACCGATGCGGTACGTGCCTCAGCCGTACATGTGATGTTTAATGTGCTGGGAACCATGATTTGGCTGCCGTTTATCTGGTTTTTGGTGGATATGGCCATCTGGATATCACCATCCAGTCCAGAATTGAGCGGCATGGCACAGGCCGCTGAAGAGGTGCCGCGCCAGATCGCAAATGCCAATACGCTGTTTAATGTGATTAATACCTTTCTGTTTCTTGGTTTTACCGGCTGGTTCGCGAAGATGGCGGAGCGTCTGGTGCCGGAACGTAAGGTGGATGAAAGTGTGATTGTAGAACCGGAGTTTCTGGATAAAGCAGCGCTGGTTGCGCCAACCATGGCACTACAGGCAGTGCGGTTGGAACTGGGGCGGGCGGGCGCTATTACGCTCAGTATGCTGCACGATGTAATACCGGTATTGAGAGAACGTAATACGGTGCTTATCGAATCCATTGCCTATCGCAATGATCAGGTTGATATACTGGAAACCGCCATTCTCAAGTATATGGGTAAGTTGCGAGAGGGGAAATTAACCGAGCAGGAAAGCCTGGAATTTCAGGGGCTGATGACGGCCACAGATAATTTGCAGAGCATGGCGGATGTGATCGGTAATGAAATCATGTCTCTGGCGCGTAAGTCCATTAACCTGAATTCTGAATCCGGCAAGAAAACAAAAAAAATGCTATTACAGGTCTATACGCTGGCAGCGGTATCGGTAGAACAGGCGGTACAGGCTGTTCGTGATAATGATCAACAGGCGGCAGAAGCGGTACTGATTATGAAAGATGATCTGCGCATTCAATCCGAGCAGTTGCTGGCGCGCAAGGCTGACCGGCTGACCGTGGCTGATCCGGATTACCTGAATCTGGTGCGGCTGGAAATGTCGTTTGTTGATCAGATGCGGCGTATTTACTCGCTGGCAAGACGTATGTCCAAGGTTGTTGTGCCCGCAGTAATTGCCCAGCAGGATTGACTGAATTACGATAGATGATGGCAAAAACAAACAATGACCGCTCACCTGCGAGCGCCAGGCATGCCTAAGGTCTGATTCATGAGTGTCACGCTGGAAATCCGCACCCACGACAAATTTCGTTTGCAACTGGCGGTGTTCAGCCGCCCACAAAAGAAACCGCTGCATATTGATCTGCTGTGGTTTTTTCCCAAGTCTCTGGATATCAGTAAAAACAGTTATCCCAAGCCGTTATTCTATCGTTATGTAAAAAACAATCTGCGTTACCGCATCCCGGATCAAACACTGGAACAACTTGCTTTTGCAAAGAATCCCTGTATTCAGAGACTGCTTGAGGAAATTGAAAATGAAGATGAGCGGGCCTATCTTAATGCACTCAAGCTATTCAGTGTTATTTTTGTAAAGGCACTGCGCAAAGAACTTGCCATTCAGCCGGGTAAGATAGATAAGGCATTGCTAAGGCTGGCAGATAAACATGTCCGGGCTATTTTGATTTTACTGCGTACGCATGCGCCCATGCCGGTTACAACGGGCAAGCTGGGATTTAAGCTGGTGAATGATTATTGCAGCAGCCAGGTAATACAGTGTTACCTGCAATGTATTGCAAAACTGGCTGACGGAGACATCCGCCAGCTCTTGCTTGAAACGGTTGCCGAAGAACGGGATTATCGCCAGCGCATGGGATTATCTGCACTGGACAGCCGATCCAACTTTGTTAAAACAGTACAGAAAACCAAACTGGCTCGCCGTTATTGTGAAAGCGTACTGTTTCTGAAAACCCGGCGCAAGGAACTGGGGGTGATTACCCAGCAGATTGTATTCAGTATGGCGGCCGCTTTATCCATGATGTTTGCCATGCTGGTTGCCTTCTGGTCGCAACAGAAATACGGGAATTTCACCCTCAGTTTTATGGCAGCCATGGTTTTGGGTTACATTGTTAAAGACCGGCTGAAAGAACTAAGTCGTGACTTTACCTACCTGAGGCTGAGTCGCTATATGTTCGACTATGGTATTCAGCTTTATTCGGATTTGTTGCGGCGTAAACGCCCAGTGGGAAAAATTAAAGAGGTGGTGCAATTTATTCGCCCCAAAAAGCTGGATAAGGTGCTGAGCCGCTTTCACCGTAAGCAGCAACAGTCGGCCAGGGATCAATACGAATCCATATTGATCTACCGCAGGCAATTCAAGGCAGAAACCCTGGAGATGCCGGAAGGGATTCAGGAGTACGCGGATTTTACCATTTTTAATATGCGAAAAATGCTACGCAATGCCTCCTATCAGGATGATGTTTTTTACTATCAGAAAGGCAGTAAGGTCATAGAGCGCAAGGTGCACAGAACCTACCCGGTTGAACTGGTGGTGCGTATCACATCGGCCGGAGTGGTCCATTATCAGCGCTATCATCTGACAGTAACACGCAAAGGAATACGCCATATCCGTGAAAGTGTCATTAAGGCCTGAATGCGCTCTGAAATGCGCATTCAGCTTAGAGTAAATAATGGGACATAAGTTCACAGCTTTTTGCTATATTATGTGCCATAATTCGTTAAAGATATGGAGTCCAGTATGCCTAAGCCCGAATTGAAGATTGGTGAAGTGTCGAAACCGCGTTTTGAGTTTCGTTCCTTTGGCCAGGATTTTTCTGTCGCTGCCAGTCGTATGGCGCGTTTGTCCATGCCGGTTCCGGAAAAGCTCTGGGAACGGCAATCCGATGAAATTTACATCATGTCCAGAACCAATGATGTCAATAACACCAAAATCCGTGATGGCAAGATGGATATCAAGACCTATGTGCAAACGGTGGACGGTCTGGAGCAATGGAACCCTCTGATGAAAGCAGAGTTTCCCATTTCTGCAAAAACTTTGCGGGAGGATGTTTTCCCCGCATTTCAGGTACTCATGCCCGACCTGGATCAGGATGAGTATTCTTATGAAGCGTTCATGGCCATGATAGACGCGCATGCCGACCTGCAGGCCGTCAGGGTTCACAAGCAGCGTTTTGCTTACACGGTCAACGATACTTTATGTGAAGTAGCGCACATTCTTATCAATGGTGCCCGGGTATCCAGCATTAACTCGGAATCAACCGAAATTGATGATATTAAAAAAACACTGGCAGACCTGCATCTTACCGATGTAGAAAACATGTAACTACTCAGCGAAAATAACACAAAAAAGTGCTTGACACGATTTTAGCGTTATTTTTACTTTTTTAATTGCGCAACTGGCGACCCC
>JAHXHF010000121.1 GCA_025656895.1 gamma proteobacterium symbiont of Bathyaustriella thionipta | reverse complement strand
AAGGGTGTCATGATGATGACCATCAGGGTTTCCTGCCGAAAAGCGGCTTCATGAATATAGGCTGATTTTAAGCCTTTCCATGAATAACCGGCTGCTTTGATGATGCGTCCAATTCCGCCGTTGCTGTTAGAGGTCATAGGGTTTCCTAGATAAGTACATAGCTGGATAAAGTTTCCACCTGGCCGTTGCGCAGAATGCTCATGTGCAGTAAATCACCAATTTCCAGGGCATTGATGCGCTGGCGAATGGCATCCATAGAGTCTTTTCCGCTGATGCGGATGCCTTCTATTTGCAGAATAACATCGCCACCAAGCAGAATGTTTTCTCCGCCTATGCGCGCCGGGATGGTGCCGCCGATCAGCCCCAGACGTTGCGCGAAGGAGCCTTTGGCGACCCGCTGCACCAGCAGTCCGGCCGATTGTGGCAGATGAAAAGCCTGTGCCAGTACGCCTTTCAGCGCGACCGAGTCAAAGCCGCTGTAAAACGAACGCTGGCTTAACAGCAGATCACGGGCGGTGTTGGATGTGACCGCGAAACCCAGCCCGACATTGCCGCCGGTTTGGGATTGAATATGGCTGACGATGCCGATGACTTCGCCATTCTGATTGAATACCGGGCCACCGGAATTGCCCTGGTTGATGGCGGCATCGGTTTGAAAGAATTCCGCGCGTGAGAAGTCGCCCATGTGTTCATTCGGGGTGTGGCGTCCGCTGATGTGTCCCCAGCTTAAAGAGTGACCCAGGCCGTAAGGGTTGCCGATCACAAAAACCTCATCACCGATGCGTACCTTGTCCGAGTTGGCCAGTTTGGCGGTAACCACATTCTTCAGCGGTTCATAAAGTTGCAGCAAAGCCAGGTCGGCACGCGGTTCGGATGAAATGACTTCGGCCAGCGCGCGTTCTCCATGCAGGGTTTCCACTTCTACCAGATCGGCTGTGTGTACTACATGGGCGGCGGTTAAAATCTGATCGGCAGAGATAAAAACACCGCTGCCCAGGCCGGGTACGCTGGTTGTATTGTGTTTGCTGCTGGCGATAGAGGTTTCTGCCGTATGAATAACAACCACAGCCGGATTAACCCGCTCGAAACGGTCTGCCAGTGAGGCGGCCTGCAGTGTCAGTACGGGCGTGAACAGGGCTATGGCCAGCCATAGTTGCACAGGGAAAGCCGCTTGTTTGTGGGTCATTTGGTTCAGGCCAGTAGTTTTTTCAGAATGTGGTAATACATGTGCGACAGTTGTTGCAAATCTTTAACGGCTACACATTCGTTAATCTGATGAATGCTGGCGTTCAGTGGCCCCAGTTCCAATACTTCAGCGCCGCTGGGGGCGATGAAACGTCCGTCTGAAGTGCCGCCGGAGGTGGACAGTTCCGTGGTCAGGCCGCTGACTTTGCGGATGGCATATTGGGCGGCTTCCACCAGCTTGCCTTGCGGGGTAAGAAAAGGCTGGCCGGACAAACGCCAGCGCAGGTCGTATTCAAAAGAGCCGCTATCCAGTATTTCGGTGACTCTCTGGCGGATGATGTCGTCACTCAGTTCGGTTGAGAAACGGAAATTGAATTTTGCGCTGAGGTTGCCGGGAATAACATTTTCCGCGCCTGTTCCGCTGTTCAGGTTTGAAATTTGAAAACTGGTGGCGGGGAAATGCTCATTGCCGTTGTCCCAGCTTTCATTACACAGCTGCGCCATGACCGGTGCGAAGGCATGCAGGGGGTTATCCGCCAGCTGCGGATAGGCTACATGCCCCTGTTTGCCGAAGACGGTTAAATAACCATTCAGGGAACCGCGCCGGCCATTTTTTACCGTGTCGCCCAGACGCTGGCTGCTGGATGGTTCTCCCACCAGACAATAGTCGATGTGTTCGTTGCGGGCTTGCAGTTTTTCCACTACGCGTACCGTACCGTTGACCGAGGGGCCTTCTTCATCGCTGGTGATGAGGAAGCCGATAGAGCCGCGGTGGTCGGGATAGTCGGCCACAAAGGCTTCTGTGGCGGTCAGCATGGCAGCCAGGCTGCCTTTCATGTCGGCCGCACCACGTCCGTACAGCAGGCCATCCCGTATTTCGGGTTGAAACGGTGGGGAATGCCATTCTTTCAGCGGGCCGCTGGGTACTACGTCGGTATGTCCGGCAAAGACAAACAGGGGGCCTTCGCTGCCGCGCCGCGCCCACAGGTTGTCCACTTCTTCAAACGGCATTTTTTCGCTGTTGAAACCAATGGCTTGCAGGCGTTCGCTCATGAGGCGCTGGCAGCCGCAATCATCGGGTGTGACCGACGGGCGGCTGATCAGTTCAATGGCCAGTGACAGAGTTTCGCTCATGGAAGAAGTCCGCTGGATGAATGGGCTGGGTAAACTGTTGGGAGGGTGTGTTTCAACATAGGTTTTTCTATACCGAATCAGGTTTTGTTTTCGTCCGTTGTATTATGCGGTAACTCGAACCGGGGGTCACTGTTCAATGCTTCCAGCACGGCTGCGTCCCGCTTGTAGATATCCGGTTTGAAGTAGAACAGCTCGCCATCGGCATAAACAGTCCAGTAGAGGAGGAAAACCGGCATGGGTTGCTTGAGTGACGCACGGGTTGTTTTGCGGCTGTCGAGGACTTTCTGCATATCCTGCTGTGACCATTTGTAGGGGTCATTCAGCAGCAGTTCGGCCAGTTCAAAGGGTCTTTCAACACGGATACAGCCGGAGCTGAAGGCGCGTGAACTGCGATTGAAATTGGATTTGCTGGGGGTGTCGTGCAGATACACCAGATATTTATTCGGGAACATGAACTTGACCCGGCCGAGCGCGTTCCGGGGCCCCGGTTGCTGACGAATCATGTAGGGAAAGCTTTTATGGCTGCTGTTCCAGTCGATACTGTCGGGATTTACCGGGCTGCCATCAAATTTCAGTACAAGCATGTCTTTACGTTTCAGATAAGTCGGGTCTTTCCGCATCTTCGGCAATATGTCTTTTCGCAGAATGCCCGGCGGTACGGTCCAGGTGGGGTTGAATTCCAGATAACTGATTTTGTCCTGGAAAATAGGGGTTTTCCGGTAGGGAGTGCCCACCTGGGCGCGTGACTCCCAGACCAGTTTTTCCTGTTTGAACAGGCCCACCCGGAAGCCGGCTATATTGACCACGACAAATTCATCCGGCAGATTTTTGTAAATCCAGCGGCTGCGTTCCATGTTGACCCGTATCTGATCAATACGTGCGGCAACCGGAATATTCATTTGTGCCAGGGTTGCCTTGCCGGCTACGCCATCAGCATCCAGCGTATGGCGTTTCTGAAAGCGTTCAACCGCTTGTTCAACCGCCTCATCATAAAGGGTCGGGTCAGTTACGGCTGTATCGTTCAAATCTCCGCCCAGTATAAGGCGGGCGCGCAGGGCGACAACTCGCTCATCCTGCATGCCGGGTTTCAGGGTGGGGCCGGCAGGGACAGGCTGCCAACCGCCCCGGAACTCGATTTCACGGTATTTCGCCAGTGCATTTTTCATTTGCTGGTAAAAATGGGATGTTTTGATGCGGTTATGCAGAAAGGCATACAGCGAGTCGGCATTAACGGCCTGGGTGAGACGTTCAACCGGCGTATTACCCAGCAGTTTACGGGGTATATTCCAGTTCGGGTCCAGCCGTTCCGGGTTCACCTTGCCGAAGCGGTAATGATAGGCCAGCCGCACCAGCGCATCGGATAACAGTTGATCAAAATCCAGCTGTTCGCAGGTGTTTAAGCGGCCTGCTTTAAAGGCGGCGAATGATGTGATTAATTGCTGCTGATGATAATCTTCGGGCTGCAGACCATCCAGGTAGGACTCACTGATCAGTTGCAGCAATTCTTCAATATGGCGTTTGTCCCAGACGGGTTGAAAATTTCTTTGCGTGTAGAAATCGGTCAGTAGGCTTTCTATGGATAGTTCACCGCGCGAGATCTGCTGTGAGGGGGTAGGCTGCAGCTGTTTCAGACGGTCGCAGTTGTCAGCCGCCATAGAATTGGCCGCCAGCAGGTTCAGTACAGCCAGCGGAACCAAGTAAAAGAATAAGTGTCTCATTATATTGACCCGTATTTGAATTTCGATATTTCAGGAAATTTAGCGGTATATTTCAGGATAGGAAGATCATGCGTAAAAAGCACAGCAATGTAAATAGTGTCCGGCAGAAAACTCGCTATTTTCGAGGGGCTATGACCCCGCCCGCCGTCGAATTCAGTCAATTGCCTGCATTTTTGGCCA
>JAHXHF010000172.1 GCA_025656895.1 gamma proteobacterium symbiont of Bathyaustriella thionipta | reverse complement strand
GGGTCGCCAGTTGCGCAATTAAAAAAGTAAAAATAACGCTAAAATCGTGTCAAGCACTTTTTTGTGTTATTTTCGCTGAGTAGTTACAATTCAATAAAGTATTCAGCAACCATCCAGGCCAGGAACTCTATGCACAATCCCACCCGAAATGAACGTCTGATTGAGGCCACCCGCTTATCGGAACAAACGGGGCAGGAAAATCTGCGTATCGTTGATGTAAGCGCAATCAAAGTGCGCCAGCAATATCACATCCCCGCTTCTGTTTGGCTGGCATACAGTGATATTACAGCCGTGCAACGTCCGGTCATGGGACTGTTGCCGGATGCAGAGCAGTTGCAGCAGGTATTGGCTAAAGCCGCTATCCAGCCGCATCATTTTGTGGTGGCTTATGATGAAGAAGGCGGCGGCAAAGCGGCTCGTCTGCTGTGGACTTTGAAAATCATCGGGCATCAACATTTCGCTCTGCTGAATGGAGGCCTACAGGCCTGGGCAGCCGCAGGATTGCCTTTACAGGCAGGGCTTGAGGATCATACGCCCGCATCGCACCACTACCCGATTCAATTCAACCCGGAACCCGTCGCTGAACGTGACTGGATTATGGCGCATTTACAGGATGAGTCGGTTGCACTTCTGGATGCGCGATCAAAAGAAGAATATCTGGGACAAAAGGCTTATGCCACACGTGCCGGCCGCATCCCGGGTGCCATTCATTTTGACTGGCTGAATGCCATTGATCAGAACCATCACATGCGTTTAATGCCCGAGTCTGACATGCGTCAAGCATTAACCTCATTAGGCATCACCCAGGACAAAACCGTAGTAAACTACTGCCAGACTCACCATCGCTCATCACTGACCTGGTTTGTGCTGGAATGGCTGGGTTACACTCACAACAAAGGCTACCCCGGTTCCTGGTCAGACTGGGGCAACCAAACGGATACGCCTGTAGAAACCGGCAAGAGATGATTGTATGAATGAAAAAAGAAAACGCCCCAAAGGCCAGCTGTTTGCACTGGTTGCCAGTGCGGTTATCGCTTTACTGCTGGGTTATTTTTTAGGTAACTATTTTGAATACGGCTCACCTGATAAACCACCCAAGCTGGACTCGGCCACCCTGCTTCCGCAAGCGGCGGATCTGCCGGATTTTGAATTAATGGATCAAAATGGTCAGGTTTTCAACAATCAAAATTTGCAAGGCAAATGGCACTTTCTGTTTTTCGGCTATACCCACTGCCCGGATGTTTGTCCCACCACCCTGCTGCGGCTGACAGAGGTCTATAATCGCACCGCCGCAGAACACGATTTACAAGCCAATACCGATGTTATTTTTGTATCGGTTGACCCAGGCAGAGACACACCGCAACATCTGAAAAAATATGTTGAATATTTTGCAAAATATTTCATTGGTCTGACCGGCAAAAAAGAACAGATCGATAAACTCAGTAAAGCGCTGGGAATAGCCTACAGTATTCACCCGCCGGAAGCAGAAGATGAGCCGGACAATTATCTGGTGGATCACAGCGCAGCCATTTTATTGATTAACCCGCAAGGACAGTTTCAGGCTGTTTTTCTGGGTGAACAGGATCCGCAAAAAATAGCGGATGACTTTATCAAAATTGCAAAATTTGTGGAATAAATCACATTCGATCGCCAGCACTCACTACTATTCAAGACGGAAATTATTATGAAACTACTGTCAGCTTTCTTTTATGTGTGCCTCACCCTGCTCACCCTGCAACCTGTTCTTGCTGCTGATTCCGCTACTCTACAGGTCGAAAATGCCTGGGTGCGTGAAGGGCCTCCGGGCATGCCCATGATGGGCGGTTTTATGAGTGTTACCAACAACTCAACCGGGGATGTCAGTATTACCCGTATCAGCAGTCCCGCGTTTAAAAGTATAGAACTGCATGAAACCATCATGCAGGATGGCATGGCCAAAATGCGTGAAGTATCTGAATTGCGTATTCCAGCAGGCCAGACCGTTGTGCTTGAACCGGGTGGCAAGCACATGATGCTGTTCAACCCGGTAAAACCGCTGAAAGCCGGCGACACGGTCACTTTTCAGCTTTCCGGCTCAGATGATCAGCGGGTTGAGTTCAGCGCCAGCGTCAAACGCCGCTAATACACCTTACTGGACATGTCACTTATTGTAGATAAATTATTTGCCCTGCTGCAGTTCGTGTTGCCGCAGCATTTGTTGTCCCGCGGTGTTTACTGGCTGGCGCGTCGCAAGGCCGGGAGCGTATTGCACTTTGTAATTCGCCGCTTTGTGGCTATTTATCGGGTTGATATGCAACAGGCAGCCGAGCCGGACATCGGCCGCTACGCCACCTTTAATCAGTTTTTTACCCGCGCCTTGAAAGACGGGGCGCGCCCTTTGGCAAACCCGGACGAGATCGCCAGCCCGGTCGATGGAGGCGTGTGCCAACTGGGCGCCATCAGTGACAGCGGCCAGTTTAATGCCAAAGGTCACTTCTTCAATCTTTCCGACCTGCTGGGCCATGATACCGAATGGGAACAGGCATTCAAGCAAGGCAGCTTTTGTACGCTGTATTTATCACCGCGTGACTATCACCGCGTGCATTGTCCGCTGGCAGCAAAACTTAGAAAAACAAGCTATCTGCCGGGGCGTTTGTTCAGTGTATCGCCCTCAACCACCCGCGCCATAGACAATCTGTTCAGCCGTAACGAACGCCTGATCTGCTTTTTCGACACCCAGGCAGGCCCCATGGCACTGATCTTTGTCGGTGCCCTGTTTGTATCCGGCATAGAAACGGTCTGGGGCGGAGAAATGACACCCACGTCTGAAAAAGTCATCAAACGGCTCAGCTGGAATAAAGAAGAAGCACCACCCTTTGCTGCGGGAGAAGAACTGGGGCGTTTTAATATGGGTTCCACCGTTATTCTTTTATTCTCCAAAGACGCCATTAAACTGCGTGATGAACTTGCCCCCGGAAAGCCGGTCGTTATGGGACAGGCTATTGCTGATATAACACTACCTGCAGAGTGAAATGCCGTAATTTTTCTCCCTTTTACGCACAATTAAGTATCGTGTCCGCTTAATTTTAAGTATTATTTCCGCCTAATTCCGCTTGTACGGTATTTTTAAGTTCACAAGCATACACCTGCACTTGTGACTGAATATGAGGTTATTATTCCCTTATTATAAGCATCCACTGATAGGTATAGGTTCCACTTGGAGCAAACTAAACCATCACCTTCAATTGTTTCCAATATAATACCGTTCTTGTCGGGAAACGAATTAAGTGGAACATTGTTGTTTTTTTGCCATTCAAATAACTCTGCTCTCGTCTTACCAACTGGATTGAATTGCTCTACCTTTTGCCTCCAAAACTGCTCACGCGCTTTGACCATATTGTTAGGTGAGCAAGCAGTAATCACAAATAACAGCGTAATGAAGGTGGCTATTTTGGAGATCTTATTCATCATTACATTGTTACACATAATGTTGTGTATCACCGGTAGCAAAAAGCAAAGTGACGAGGAGCGGTACTTTTTGCTGCACGTGTGTATGAGATTGTTAAGTGTCCTTTTCATAAGGCGGGTAAATTACGATTGATATAGAACCGCCCAAAGCCCCCACTCTCTGAACAAGAGCGGGTTCTATTTTTAATTCTAGCTTTGCTTCCGAGTTGCCACTCTCAAATCCCAAAGAAAATGTTTTTGAAAAACTACTATCCCATAACTTTCTAGCTTCAGGCGGAAGAGCCTCAACTAACATGCAGAACATTCCTGGAGCACCGTTAATATCAGCTAGTGATTCATTCACTTCAAAAGAAGCTCTGAAATATTTACCCCACTCACCGTTGTACATTAGAAAGACATCTTCTCTAAATGCCTTAACGACAGGAGTCAGGTCGTTTTTCGAGTCGATTTCTAAATCAGTATTTATGTATCGTGGATCATTCATAGACACTTAACACCAGCAGTAACAGACGCACAACGTGGAGCACTGTTTGCACATTCAACAAACGGTTCAGGTTGTGGTTCGCCTCGCTCTCACAACCAATATTCGTTAACACTATTGCTTTGCTATGTAGTTGACATTTGGCAATCCTTTGAAGTCAACATCTTGCGTCCAAACTGTCGCACCAAAGTGATGGGCGGTTGTATAGATAATGCTATCCGCCATTGGTAATTTGAACTGTAAACTTATCCTGGCCGCAGCAGTAGATATGGAAGGGGTAAAGTGGACCCCATAATCAAGACAGTAGTTTAAGCTGTACTCTGTGATGGGAGAAATGAACCAATGAGCGAAAGAAAGAAGAGAAA
>JAHXHF010000186.1 GCA_025656895.1 gamma proteobacterium symbiont of Bathyaustriella thionipta | reverse complement strand
CGATCTTTTTCGTTGCGTAGACCCACTATGCGCCTCAAAAGATCGAAAAACTGCCCTCGATTTCCCACTCGCCTCGCTACGAACCCCTAAGACCGACAGACTCCTAGACATTAACCCGGATATTTCATCCGGTCGCTCTGAAATTGAGGCATTGTCGTTCATGATGATTCATCGAATATAAGCAAAGTACGAAGGGTAAGCGGGCTCTGCTGAACGCGCCCTCGCACCGGTCTCGCCGCCCAGCCGTGGTATTTGCTCAATCATCAATAGCTTAGGCTATTGACTCAATCGCAAATCCACGGCTGAACGACGATTCCGGCACGATCATCGCGTTCCCGGGTGAAACATCCGGGTTAAGTCTGGACTACAGCACTTAAGCTTTATCGTTCTCGGCTCCGTATTCAAATGAATCATAGAACATCTGTTCATCGGGCAGGCCGTGCTGACGGAAGGTGTCGCGGGCGGCGATGATCATGGGGGGCGGGCCGGCCATGTAGAGATCATAGGCGGACAGGTCCGGGTATTGTGCAACCACGGATTCATGTACCCAGCCGGTCTGGCCTGACCAGTGGTCTGCATCAGCCGGTTCGGACAGTACGGGGGTGAATTGAAAATGTTCGTGTTGCTGCTGCCAGCTTTCCGGTAAATCGGCCAGATACAGATCGGGCCGGGCACGCACGCCCCAGAATAAGTGCATGGGGCGTTTTACGCCGGTATAGAAGGCGTGTTCAATCATACCTTTGAGGGGGGCAAAACCGGTTCCGCCACCGACAAAAATCATCGGGCGTTCAGAATCTTCACGCGGCACAAAGCTGCCCAGAGGCGCCTGGATGCGCTGGATGGCTTTTTCTTTCATTTGTTCGAACACATAATCGGTAAAAGCGCCACCATCAACATGGCGAATATGCAGTTCAATCTGCTCATCATCATGCGGTGCGTTGGCAATAGAAAAAGCCCTTCGGCGGCCATCGCTGAGCAAAAAGTCAAGATATTGCCCGGGCATGAATTGCAGACGCTGATTGTCCGGTAGTTTCAGATACAGGCGCACCACATCGTCCGCCAGGTGCTCTATGGCATTCACTCGACAGGGCAGGGTGCGTACTTCAATTTCGGCACTGTTTTCCACTTCGTTCACCTGAATGACAAGATCAGACTGTGGATGTGCCTGGCAGGTTAAAAGCGCATCGGCATCGGCTTCTTCCAGGGCCTGGGTTTTGCCGGAAGGGTAGCTGACTTCACCAGACAGCAACTTGCTGATACAGGATCCGCAGCGACCGTTACGGCAGCCATAAGGCAGGCCGATGCCGGCGCGTACCGCTGCGTCAAGAATGGTTTCGTTAGCTGCTACCTGTAATTCGTGGCCGCTGGGTTGAATCTGCACCTTGTATGACATGAGCTTTCCTGATGGGAGTATAATCTGCTGATTCTATGAGCCAGCTATCACGAAAACAACCCTTGAACTCTGTGCTAATAATCGGCTGCGGTTATGTGGGCAGGCGATTGGCCAGTCGTTTGCTGGCTGAGCAGGTTTCCGTCAGCGCCATAGTGCGCTCAGAAAAAAGCCGTGATCAGCTACTGGCCGCAGGCATTGAGGCTTATGCGCTGGATTTGGATGATACGCCTGAAACATTTGTTCCAGGCGCTCATCAACAGGTGTTTTATTTATTGCCACCGCCCCGATCCGGCTTGCAGGATAGCCGCACTCAAGCCTGTATTGACTGTTTTGCCCGCCACGGACAGCCGCAAAAACTGCTCTATCTCAGTACCACCGGCGTGTATGGAGACTGTCAGGGAAACTGGGTCAGTGAAGAGCAGCCGTTGCGGCCAACCGCGGAGCGCGCCAAAAGGCGGCTGCATGCTGAAACCCAATGGTTGAACTGGCAGCAACACAATCAAACAGCAATCCGTATTGTGCGTGTGGCCGGTATCTATGGGCCGGACCGTCTGCCGCTTGCCAGGCTGGAAAAAGGTCTGCCTTTGCTGAAGGAATCGCAGTCACCCTGGATGAACCGGATTCATGTGGATGATCTGGTCAGTGTTTTGATTGCGGCCATGCAAAGCCCGGCACAGGCGCGTATTTATAATGCGTCGGATGGACATCCGGGTAGCATGAATCAGTATTTTAATGCCATTGCTGATCGGGCCGGCTTGCCGCGTCCGCCGCAAATTGATATCCGTGAAGCCGCTGAGCAGCTATCGGCAGGGATGATGTCTTACATGCGCGAGTCACGCCGTATCAGTAACCGGCGCATGCTGGCAGAATTGCAGGTCAGGTTGCGCTATGCAAATCTGCAGGCAGGGCTGGACGCGATTTTTGCGAAATCATCAGAGTGACAAGGCTTGCCCACTCATCCCCTGGCTGTCCGGCCCCAGTAAATAAACCCAGGCCTGTGTAATCTCTTCTGCTGCGGGCAGCTTCAAGGGATTTTCTCCGGGAAAAACATTGGCTCGAAGTTTGGTTCTGACCGCACCCGGATCCAGTGAATTAACCCGTATCGGGCTGTTTTCTTCGGTTTCTTCCGCCAGTGTCTGCATAAGACCTTCCAGGGCAAACTTGGAAACACCGTAGGCGCCCCAATAAGCCTTGCCTTTACGTCCGGCATTATCCGAGTTAAAGACAATGCTGGCATCGTCAGACTGGCGCAATACGGGCAGGCAGGCGCGGCTGAGTAAAAAGGCTGCGGTTATATTAACCTGCATGACCTTATTCCAGTCACTCAGTTCGTAGTCATCAATGCGCGATAGATAAGGCAGTTCGGCCGCATTATGCAACAGGCCATCCAGTTTGCCGAATTCCTTCTTTATGACATTGCGTAACAACTCATAATCATTTTCGGTGGCACTTTCCAGATTCATCGGGTAGAGCGCCGGTGTCGGGTTGCCATTATTTTCGATTTCATCATAAACCGCTTCAATATCGGGTAATGATTTATCCAGCAGGATAACCGTGGCACCGAAATCGGCCAAAGCCAGGGAGACTGCGCGGCCTATGCCCTGGCCGGCACCGCTGACCAGAATGGTTCTATCGCTCAGAACCTGATCGGGTGGAGTATAGTCGAGTAGTTTCATGCGCTTAGTTTACCCGTTATTTTATGGCATCCCAAGGGCTTGAAGAGGAAATATGGGATGTTGCCTGAGCCATTACAGGAAATCTTCAATAAACCAGGCGGCAAAAGCATGTCGTCCGCTTACATTCGCCTTGCGATAGATGGTTGAGGCCTGCTGGCGGACTGTTTTTTCCAGCGTGTTGCGAATGGCCGCGATCTCTTTAAGGCTGAGTCCTTTCAGTAACAGCATGCCGATTTCTTTCTCACTGGAAGTCATTTTCCAGTCATTGAATTGTCTGGCAATCACTTCGCTCAGGCGTTGGCGGGCACTCAGTACGTATTCTTCAGCTGGATGAGGCGGATTTTTGCTGTTTTTCAGCTCCTGTTTTAGAGCGCTCAGTTTCAGGGTCTGGCGGCGCATACTGCGGAAAATCCATAACAGGCTGATGATAGCGAGCAGTACGACCAAAGCTTCCTTGATCAGGTGTGAGTTATTGGCACCATGAGACAAATCACTGAACAAATCCACAATACTGCTGATCATGATGAAGCCAAGAACCGTGATCAGTGCGCTCTCTTTACGGAATTGCTGTAACAAGGTTTGTCTCTCCTGAAAAATAGTTTTTAAGCATGATACCTATGTCTGATTTTTGCTGCATGCGACATACGCCCGATGTTTTTTAACACGCTGCTCAGTAAGCTAAGGCTGTAAATTATTACTGAGTGGAGAATTGAAATGTCAAAGCGGGTTTATGTATGGGATATTTTTGTGCGTTTGTTTCATTGGACGCTGGTGCTTGCCTTTGTTACCGCTTATATAAGCGGTGATGAGGTTGAGTGGCTGCATGTGTATGCCGGTTATATTATTGCCGGTTTAATTCTGTTCCGGCTTGTGTGGGGGGTAATCGGCAGCCCCAATGCCCGCTTTAGCCATTTTATGCGTTCACCGAAGGCCGCGATAGATTATATCAGGGGCCTGATAAAGGGGGATGCAAAAAATTATACCGGTCATAATCCGGCCGGTGGCTGGATGGTTATACTGTTGTTGACCAGTCTGACCCTGACGACCTTGAGCGGGTTGCAACTGTATGCGCTGGAAGGCAAGGGGCCACTGGCTGACAATGCGGGATATGACTTTTCTCTGATTCAGTCAGCACAGGCATCGGACGATGATGACGAACAGGATAAAAATAAGGCTGCAGAAGACGAAGCCGAAGACTGGTGGGAAGATGTGCATGAATTTCTGGCTAA
>JAHXHF010000141.1 GCA_025656895.1 gamma proteobacterium symbiont of Bathyaustriella thionipta | reverse complement strand
GCCAAAAATGCAGGCAATTGACTGAATTCGACGGCGGGCGGGGTCATAGCCCCTCGAAAATAGCGAGTTTTCTGCCGGACACTAAATATAAATTCCCTGCAGACGATCACCGGCATGAATTTTACGAATATTGATATAAGCATTGCCATCTTTGGCCCAAAAACCATATTGGCTTTGCATGGAAACAGTGCCGGAAATTTTTTCTGTGCGCATAGCCTGCGCTTTGCGCTCTCCCCAGGGTGCGACCAGCTCTCCCAGTAAAAAAGCCAGCAGCATAAGAATGGCGCCGGTTTTCAGAACGGCAACGGTAATTCTGGCCAATGACATACCCGCAGCCCGCATGGCATTCAGTTCAGAATGGCTGGCCAGTGAGCCCAGCCCGACCAGGCTGCCCAGCATGGCGGCTACCGGAAATAACTGGAACACAATACCCGGTAAGTTGAGAATAACGAAAAAAATTGCATCCAGTAATTGATAACCACCTTCACCGACTTTATCCAGTTCATCCACCAGCAGAATAAATCCGATTAACGTCATCAGGACAAACAGCGCCAGCAAGGTGCCCTGCAGCACTATACGGCCGATATAGCAATCCAGAATAGTCAAGATTTCTTCCTGCGCCAGCGTCTCAGCAGACTCGATTCCTGACCCAATAATGCCACGGCCAGCATAGCCATAGCCGCATGCAGCCACCACAGGCCCAGCCAGGATGGTAGCAGTGCTTTTTCAATCCAGGCCGTGCCTACCGCGATCAGATTGAAGTAGCTGAAAAAAATCAGAAGCGCAATAAACAGGCGACCATAAACCCCCTGGCGGGGCATGGAGTAACTTAACGGAATAGCCAGAATACCGAACAGTATCACCGCCACCGGAAAGGCCAGGCGCTGATGAAACTCGGCAATAGAGCCCAGATCATCGGCCTGCCACAAATCGCTGATGGGTTTCGCTTTGGTACGAATGTGCCGATCGGTTTTCTTTTCCTGACGAATGCGCAAGCCGTATTCGGCAAATGAGACAAAACGAAAATCATCACTACCCGGTTCACCTTCATAGCGATAACCATTTTCCAGCACAATAAAAATATCATCACTGTTTTCATCCTTGAATTGGTAAGCTGACTTTGCGGATACAATGCCCAGAGAGCCATGCTGGCGATTCTGCACAAAAATATTTTTCATCCTGTCGCCCTGTTGCGACACACCTTCTACATAAAACACCAGATTGCCACGATGGGACTCATTAAACTTCCCCGTCACCAGGCCGGCAAGATCCGCCATATCCTGTTGCTGATTCAACAATTCATCCTGCGCCTGTATAGACCAGGGACGCGCCCACAAAGTCAGCCACAGGGTCAATCCGGCCAACAGCAGAACCGGCAACACAAAACCACGAAAAATTCGAATGGTGCCCAGGCCGCAGGCTCGAATAGCGGTCATTTCATTGTCACGGTACAAACGCCCGATAGCAAACAGCATGGCAAAAAACCAGGCCAGCGGGATTAAAGGTGGTAGGAAACGAATCATCTGAAAACCCAGCAGCTGGGCAATAAGACCGGGGGCAATGGAACCATCGGATACTTTAGCCAATAGCTTGACAAAGCCATTGGTCGTCATCAGCAATACAGCCACCAGCAAGGCGGCCAGAAAAATCTTAACCACTTCTGAGAGCAGGTATCGATCCAGAATTGCAAACATCAGATTATTCAGGCTATATAGGGAGGGATAAGCGTCATCGTAACTTTAATCAAGCAGCAGAACAAAGGATATTATATGGACTATCTCGCCACAAGTAGCGATCCCGTCAAGCTTCGTACCCAGTGTCTGGTTTTGGGCATTTCTCAGGGTGGCAAACTCAGCGCCCGGGGCCAGAATATTGACAACGCCACTTCCGGACTGATCCGGCAGGTAATTAAATCCCGTGACATCAGCGGTAAGGCCGGTGAGACACTGCTGCTGCCCTGCTGCGATGGCATTCAGGCCAAACGACTGCTGCTGATTGGTGTCGGCCGACAAAAAGATTTTGATCAGGCACAGGCCGAATGCTTCGCGCAACAAGCCGTTAAAGCCACCCGGGAGACAGCCGCCACTGAGCTTGCCTTGTGTCTGGGAGACCTGCTGGCAGCGGATGAATCCAGCTACCTGGCTTTTCGAAGCGCAGTGATTGCAGCAGACAGTGCGCTCTATCAATTCAATCAGTGTAAAGCCGAGAACAAAGACCCGCTTATCAAGCTGACACGTCTGAATCTGCTAAGCGTGGATGGGCGGCAGATACGGATTGCCAATCGTGCCGTCGATCATGCGGTCGCCATGGCGGCCGGCATCAAATTGACGCGTGACCTGTCCAATCTTCCCGGCAATATCTGTACGCCAGGCTATCTGGCCGGGCAGGCCAGCGCCATGAAAAAAGAATTCCGTAAACTGCAGGTCGAAATTCTTGAAGAAAGTGACATGCAAAAACTGGGTATGGGTGCCTTGTTATCCGTCAGCCGGGGCAGCCGTGAAGCGGCCAAATTAATCACCCTGAATTATCGGGGGGCTAAAGCCAAAGACAAACCGCTGGTATTGGTGGGTAAAGGTCTGACCTTTGATGCAGGCGGTATTTCCATCAAACCTTCTGCCGCCATGGATGAAATGAAATACGACATGTGTGGTGGTGCCAGCGTGTTCGGTGTCATGCGCGCGGTTGTGCAAATGAAGCTGCCCATCAATCTCATTGGAGTTGTCCCCTCTTCTGAAAATCTGCCGGATGGTGACGCCAATAAACCCGGTGATATTGTGACCAGCATGTCCGGTCAAAGCATTGAAATATTGAATACCGATGCTGAAGGCCGCCTGATTTTATGCGATGCACTCACCTATTGTGAACGTTTCAACCCGGCTGCCGTTATCGATATTGCCACCCTTACCGGTGCCTGCGTGATTGCATTGGGAAAACATGCATCCGGGCTGATGAGCAACCACGAGCCGCTGGCCAGGGAAATTCTTGCGGCCGGTGAAAACTCAGGTGACCGGGTATGGCAACTGCCACTGTGGGATGATTATGAAAAACAACTGAAAAGCAATTTTGCCGACATGGCCAATATCGGTGGACGCGAGGGTGGCGCCATTACCGCCGCCTGTTTCTTATCCAAATTTACCCGCAAACAAAAATGGGCACATCTGGATATTGCCGGAACAGCCTGGAAAAGCGGGGCTGAAAAAGGTGCTACCGGCCGTCCTGTCAGTCTGTTAATTCAGTTTCTGTTGCGTCGTTGTAAACTGGATCATTAAGCCGGGGTTAGCGATTTTCAAATGCTCTTTTTAAATTCTGAATCGGTATCTTCATGACAATACGGATGCAGCTGAGATCGACCTGAATAAACGGACTGTTTTATGACACGCATTGATTTTTATATCCATAAAGACGATAACAACAGCCCCGCCTACAGCACGCTGTGCCGCCTTATCAACAAAATATGGAATCAGCAGTTGCGCGGCTACATCGTTACCCAGAATGAAGCCGAAGCGCAACATCTGGACCGGCTGCTATGGACCTTTCAGGAAAACAGCTTCATCCCCCATGGTATTGTCGGACAAAGCAACCCACAATTAACGCCAATTTTGTTAGGATGGCGCGACGATGAAGAACAACAAGCCGATGTACTGATCAATCTGGCCGCTGAAATCCCCGCTATTTTCAGTCGTTATGAACGTGTGGTGGAAATCATTGATCAGGATAGCAAGCGGCGCGAAGCCGGCCGTAAACGCTTCCGCTTTTATAAGGATCGCGGTTATCCATTAAATACTCATCAAATTTAGAACTAAAAAGTAAAGATACAAACATAATGACAAAAAATGAAATCAGCCAGGATGATGCCTGGTCCGGAAAAACTCACTGTGAACAATGTAACATCCGGCAAACCGTATTGTTTGCTGAACTGGAACAGGAAGACTTCAACAATCTTCATACACCCATTGAACAACAGCATTTCAATCATCACCAGGTCATTTATCGCATGGGAGATAACGCCAACGCACTCTTCACCCTGCGCACCGGCCTGGTAAAACTGGTTCGCTATACCACAGATGGACAGGCACGCATTGTACGACTGGTACGCCCCAGTCAATCCTTTGGCCTGGATGCACTGCTGGAAGAAAGTTATGAGCATGATGCCATAGCCCTGCAACCGGTGGAATTATGCCGCCTGCCCGTCCCCACGGTCACCGAATTATGGTAAGCGCCAAAGAATCAGCCCTCTTAACCCCATTTCAGAATAATACTTCCTTCATGTTCCAGGGAAGCAATGCCTCGACCTTTTCTAGC
>JAHXHF010000090.1 GCA_025656895.1 gamma proteobacterium symbiont of Bathyaustriella thionipta | reverse complement strand
ATCGGCGTGTCCCAGCAGTTCCTGTACGGCGCGCAGATCACCGGATGATTGCAGCATATGGCTGGCAAATGAATGGCGTAACTGGTGAGGTTGCAGTTTGCTGTTGAGACCATGCCGGCGGGCCGCAAGTGCCAGCCGCTGTTGCACCGAGCGCGCTCCCAGACGGGTTCCCCGCTGGCTGACAAACAGTGCCTGTTCAATCTCATGCGCCCAAAGGTGACGTGTCGGCAGCCAGTGATTAATGGCCTGGATGGCTTTGCGTCCCACCGGTAGCTGGCGGGTTTTATTGCCCTTGCCGGTAACCATCAGGCTGCCATCACGCAGGTCGATATCGTTCAGGTTGAGCGATACCAGTTCGGCCAGACGCAGGCCGGAAGAATAAAACAACTCCATCATGGCCAGGTCGCGTTTTTCAATGTCCGTTTCCAGCGGTGTATCCAGCAGATGGGCGATCTGGTCGGCATCCAGCGCATCGGGCAGTTTACGGGGGGCTTTGGGTGCGCGTACGCCTTGTGCCGGATTGTTGTCTATTTGTGCTTCACGCAACAGATAATTGAAAAAGCTTCTGAGCGCGGAAAGCTCGCGCTGCAGGCTTTTGGCTGCCAGACCCTGTCGGTGTCGCTGTGCAATGAATTGACGCACATGCGCCTGCGTGAAAGCTCGCGCCCCGGTCAGTGCCTGCTGCTGCGCCCAGTTTTGCAGTTGTTGCAGATCTCGCTGGTAGGCTTGCAGGGTGCGTGCTGACAAGCGGCGTTCGTATCTGAGGTGATCCAGAAAATTGGTAATGGCTTGCTGCATGGGTGGCGATCAGCTGCCGGGCTGCGAGACAACATCCAGTGTTTTGCTGACTATTTCACTTAAACGTTGCAGAAAATCAGTGCCCATGTGCGGAGAAAAACGAGAGGCATCCTTGCTGCCTATGGCCAGCAATCCGTTCAGACCATCACCAAACAAAGGCAGAATGGCAGCCGAAAAGGTGTCGTCAAACTGGGTGCTGAAAAGAAAATGGCGTTGCTTTTCATCCAGTGCGCCGCATAAAGGTACTCGATCCTGATAAACAGCCTGCAACACCTGCAAGGATTCATCAGTTTCAATCTGTTGCAGCACCTCATTGCTGAGCAGGTGAATTTCAACCGCATCGGCGGCAAAGGCATCGTGCAGTTCATCTTCCAGGGCATTGAGCACTTCGTCCAGATTCTGCGCATCAATAAGCGCCAGAGTGAGGCGATGAATACGCTTGGCCAGCTCATCATTATCATGCGCCACCCGCATAATACGTTTCAGTTCATTATGGTAATGATCGTTTTTCTGGTGCAAGGTTGACAGCTGTTTTTCAACCAGGGAAACCGCTTGTCCTGATTCGTGGGGAATTTTCAGTTCGGATAGCAAATCGGTATGGCGCAGAAAAAAATCATTGTGCTGTTGAAGATAATCCGCTACTTCCTGTTCGCTGACAGCAACAGGCTCGGCCGATGGACTTGCAGTGGCGCTCATAGTTCTATTCTCCCCTCGAATACGCTGGTGGCCGGCCCGCTCATGAAGACCGCTGTTTGTTGTTTTTGCCAGCTTATCATAAGTGAGCCGCCGGGCAATTGTACTTCTACCTGTGTGTCCAGTAAGCCGGCCTGAATACCGGCTACTGCGGCGGCACAGGCGCCGCTGCCACAGGCCAGGGTTTCGCCCGCACCACGCTCCCAGACGCGCAGGCTTATGTGTGAACGGTCCAGAATCTGCATAAAGCCGACATTGACTCGCTGCGGGAAGGCCGGGTGGTTTTCGATCTGCGGCCCAAGCGTGAGTACCGCTGCTTTATGGATGTCGTCCACCGTGATAATGGCATGCGGGTTCCCCATGGAAACGGCCTGCAAGCGAATTTCCTGACCCTGGACCATCAGACTGTAGTCATCGGCCAGGGTGGCATGAAAGGGCAGGTCAGCCGGATTAAAACGGGGCATGCCCATATTGACTTTCACCTGGCCGTCTTGCAGAAGCTGCAAACTGATATTGCCGGAGGCGGTGCCAACCGGTATGCAATCTTTGTCTGTCAGACCTTTGTCTGCAACAAAACGGGCAAAACAACGTGCACCATTGCCGCATTGTTCTACTTCTGAACCATCGGCATTGAAAATCCGGTAGAAAAAATCGGTTTCGGCATTGCGGGCTTTTTCCACCAGCAGTAACTGGTCGCAACCCACGCCAAAGCGGCGGTCTGCAATGGCTTTTATCTGTGCGCTGTTGAGATTTATGTTCTGGTTAATGGCGTCGAAAACCACAAAATCGTTGCCCAGACCGTGCATTTTTGTAAAAGATATATTCATGTTTCTCTCTACACCCTACTCAGGCAGCAGGCTCTCATCAGCAAACAGTTGCTGCACAGATTCGCGCCGGCGCACCAGCCAGCTTTGTTCGCCATCCACCATCACTTCAGCGGGGCGCGGGCGTGAGTTGTAATTGGATGCCATGCCGAAGCCATAGGCGCCACTGGAACGCACGGCCAGCAGATCATCTTGTGAAAGCGCCATTTCGCGGTTTTTGCCCAGAAAATCACCGGTTTCACAAATAGGCCCGACCAGATCCCAATGAGACTTTTGCCCGGGCGAATCGGCAAAAACCTTAACGATATCCTGTTGCGCCTGATACAGAGCCGGGCGCAGCAAATCATTCATGGCCGCATCAATAATGGCAAAATCTTTCGCTTCGGTCGGCTTCAGATATTCAACCCGGGTCAGCAGCACACCTGCATTGGCGGCAATGGCTCGCCCCGGTTCCAGCTGGATTTCCAGCTGGCGATCACCCAGTAATGTATTGATGGCAGCCGCATAATCGGCCGGTTGCGGAGGTGTTTCATCTATATAGTTCACTCCCAGGCCACCTCCCATATCAATATGGTCGACAGAAATGCCCTCCGCGTCGAGTTGATCCAGCAAGGTCAGAACCCGTTGCAATGCGTCCAGAAAAGGTTCCAGTTTGGTCAGTTGCGAACCAATGTGGCAGTCTATTCCGCTGACCTGCAAGTGGGGTGAAGCCTGAATGCGACGGTATAAAGCGGCGGCCTGCGGCATGGCAATGCCGAATTTGTTTTCTTTCAGGCCGGTCGCTATATAGGGATGGGTTTGCGCGTCCACATCCGGATTAACGCGCACAGCGACCGGCGCTACTTTTGCCAGTGCGGCGGCCACCGATTCCAGCCGTTCCAGTTCGGCTTCTGATTCTATATTGAAACAGCGAATGCCCACCTGCAAAGCGCGTTGCAGTTCATCATTACGTTTGCCAACACCGGAAAAAACCACTTTTGCGGCATCACCACCGGCCGCCAGTACACGTTCCAGTTCTCCGATGGAAACAATATCAAAGCCCGATCCCAGACGTGCCAGTACATTCAGCACGGCCAGATTGGAGTTGGCTTTAACCGCATAGCAAATCAGATGCGGGCGATCACCAAAAGCATCATTGAAAGCATGCCAGTGGCGTTCCAGAGTGGCGCGTGAATAAACATAGCAGGGGGTGCCGTATTCGGTCGCTATTTTTTTTAGCGGCACATCTTCGGCGTACAGCTCGCCATGATGGTAATTGAAATGATCCATGGGTTTTTAACCTTGCAGGTAAAGATTCAGCAAATAATCATACTTACAGATCACGGCTGATGTCCTGTTCATGTTTTATATCTTTTTCGGTTTTTTTATTACCGTCAGGATCAACCCGGTAAAGATCACCCTTCTGGCCGCAGGCAGTAAGCATAAGACTTGCGATGATGAGAGCCGGCAACAATTTGTACAGGGAAATGGGGCGCATATTGGGTTATCCTGCTGTGGAATAAAAGCACAGTATAACGGTAAGGAAGGACAGTGAGAATTGAAGAAAGTGATGAGCAGATTATTATTCAGCCACAGGGCGAGGTTCGTACACTATTAATCTGGCTGCACGGGCTGGGTGCGGATGGCCATGATTTTGTACCGGTAGTGGAGCAAATGGGTCTGCTTGAGCGCTTCGCCATGCGGGTTATTTTACCGAATGCGCCGCAACAGGCGGTCACTATCAATGGCGGTATGCGCATGCCTTCCTGGTACGATATTCATGTCCCGGATTTAACTCAAAAGGCTGATTTTACCGGTATTCAGCATTCGGTTGAGCGTATTTCTCGGCTCATTGATACCTATAAACCGGAAACACCGGCAAGCATTATTCTGGCCGGTTTTTCCCAGGGTGGCGTCGTGGCACTGCACACCGCCCTGCAAAGAGAGGATGTAAGCGGAGTTATTGCCCTGTCTACCTATCTACTGAAGTTTCACTGAAATCCAAATCAACCTGACAGTCAGCCATCAAGCCACCATACGCAAAAGCAGTGAAACAAAATCTTTTTCCCG
>JAHXHF010000183.1 GCA_025656895.1 gamma proteobacterium symbiont of Bathyaustriella thionipta | reverse complement strand
ATTCTTTCAGCGCGAACAAATGCTCGAAGGGGGATTGACGATGGTACAGAACCCCCATGGAAAATACCGTATCAAACTCCGGCAGACGGGGCGGCAGGTCTTCCATTCCGGCCGGCAGCAGATACACCGGCTCATGCGGCAGATAATGCTTGAATACCTGAAACTGCATAAAATACAGCAGCGTGGGATCCACCCCCACCACCAGTTCCGCGCCGGCGCCGCGCATGCGCCAGCAGTGATAGCCGTTGCCGCAACCGATATCCAGTACCCGCTGGCCCGTTAACGGCCGGATATGCGGAAGCAGCCTGTCCCATTTCCAGTCGGAACGCCATTCCGTATCAATCTTTATATCAAACAGATCAAACGGCCCTTTGCGCCAGGGTCTGAGCTGCATCAGATTTTGTTTGAGAAGTGTCTGCTGTTGTTGTGACAAAGTGGCTTCACCAGCAATCTGAACGACTGATTGATTCAGAGTATGACGAATTCTCCCCATATCCGGCAAAGCGGTCAGAACCTGTTGCCAGCGGTCAAGATCACCATGCGGCCGCTCTTTCAGTTTAAGCTGATACAGTTCAGCGGCTGTTTGCGCCAGTGTTTCCAGTTCATGCTGTTGGCAATCTGCCTGCAAGCTGGCCAGATCGTAGTTCACTTGAGCGCCACCAGCGAAACAAAATTAAACAGTTGAAACCAGACATGCACCTGACGAAAACCGGCCTCCTGCAAACGCTGCTTATGCGTTTGCAGGGTTTCCGGAATCAGTACATTTTCCAGCGCACTGCGTTTCTGACTGATCTCCAGCTGTGAGTAACCATTGGCGCGTTTGAAAGCATGATGCCATGCGGTCATCTGTTGCTGTTCGGCTTCGTCTTCAAAAGCAATTTTTTCCGACAGCAGCAAAGCCCCTCCGGGCAATAGCCCGCTATGGATTTTTTGCAGTAAAGCACTGCGTTCAGCAAGTGGCATAAATTGCAGCACCAGATTCAATACCACGAAAGAAGCCTGTTTGACAGCAACATCCTGAATATTCGCACACAGCAGTTGAATATCATGGCGGCTGTCTTTGGGCAAATGCCGGCGTGCCGCCTGCAACATGGCTTCTGCGTTATCAATGCCAATCAGCGGAATTTTATAATCAACATCCTGCAAACAGGAGCACATGGACCACATGGCCGCGCCCAGCGAACAGCCCAGATCATAGATACGCGCTTGCGGCTGCGTGTACTGCCGGGCCAGAACACCGGTCATGGCAATCAGATTGGCATAGCCGGGTACCGAACGTTGAATCATATCCGGAAACACCGCGGCCACCTGCTCATCAAATCGAAACGGTGCGGCTGTTTCCAGCGAATGAGCAAAAATCCGGTCAGTGGATGATGTCATGATCCACCATCCGACTTGTAACCGCCGGGTAACGTCCCCATCTTTCCGCCATGATAAAGGCGGCGGAACTATTGAAAAGCCATGTTCGCATGAAATTTTAAAAAGCATGTAAATGAATGAGCCGTTGAGTTTAACAAAGAGTCCGCTCATTCCCCTACTGGAACTTTTTGGCAGCGCTGTTATCACAGGGCATAACGAATCACTTAACAGCAGGATAATAACCGTGACTGAATCCACATTAAAAGACCAATTCGAGCAACTGCAAGGCTATATCGACACACTCATCATTGGACAGCACAAGCTGGTTAACCGGCTGCTGATTGCTTTACTGGCGGATGGACATCTGCTGGTGGAAGGTGCGCCCGGACTGGCCAAAACACGAGCCATCAAGGTACTGGCCGAAGGCATAGAAGGTGATTTTCACCGTATTCAGTTCACCCCCGATCTGCTGCCCGCCGACCTCACCGGTACCGAAGTGTACCGCCCGCGGGATGGCAGTTTCAAATTCCAGAAAGGCCCGTTGTTTCATCATCTGGTGCTGGCGGATGAAATCAACCGCGCGCCCGCCAAGGTGCAGTCGGCCCTGCTGGAAGCCATGGGCGAACATCAGCTCACCATCGGTTCCCAGACCTATCAGTTGCCGGAGCTGTTTCTGGTCATGGCCACGCAAAACCCGCTGGAGCATGAAGGCACTTATCCTTTACCGGAAGCGCAACTGGATCGCTTTCTGATGCATGTCACGATTGATTATCCGAACACCCAGCATGAAAAAGCCATTCTGCATCTGGCGCGTTCGGAAGCTTTTCACAAAACCGATGCCCGCCAAACCGCTGCTGTGCCGCAGCTTTCCCAGGAGCAACTGTTCAAGGCGCGGGACGAGGTATTGGAACTGCATCTAAGCGAGCCGCTGGAAGACTATATTATTGAACTGGTACTGGCCACCCGTTCGGCCGGCCGTTATGACCCGGAACTGGCCAACTGGATTGAAGTGGGAGCCAGTCCACGCGCCACCATTGCGCTGGATCGCTGCTCACGCGCACACGCCTGGCTGGCCGGACGTGATTATGTCACCCCCGAAGATATTCAGGCCGTTGCCCATGACGTATTGCGCCATCGCATTATTTGCAGTTACGAAGCCGAAGCCGCCGGCATCAACAGCGATAAGGTGATCGAACGCATTGTACAACTGGTAGCCGTACCCTAAGCCATGTCAGTTGCCAGCGCACTTTCCCCGGTTTCACCCGAACTGGAAGAACTCATCGGTCTGAGGAACTCGGTCGGCCGCATTGTTCTGGCCAGCGGCAAGATCAAATCCAACCGTGTTGGCATGCATGCGTCACGCATCAAAGGCCGTGGCATGGCGTTTGAGGAATCACGCCCGTATCAGCCCGGTGATGATATGCGTAACTTCGACTGGAACGTAACCGCGCGCACCGGCAAGCCCTTCACCAAGGTATTCAGTGAAGAAAAGGAACGCCCGGTTATTTTCTGGATGGATTATCGCCAGCCGATGTTTTTCGCCACCCGCGGACAGTTCAAATCCGCGCTGGCCACGCGCGCAGCGGCACTGCTGGCCTGGGTGGCCCTGCGTGAACATGACCGTATCGGCGGGCTGTTATTTAATGAAACCCGGCATCATGAACTGCGTCCGGCGGGTGGCCGAAAAGCCGCATTGCATCTGCTTCACCAGATGCAGAGTTTCGCTCAATTTGATCAACAACGCCCGCAATACGACAGCGATACCCAGCAACAGGTGGTAGAACAGGCGTTGCTTCGGCTGCGCAAAGCGGTACATCCCGGTTCACTGGTTTTTCTGTTCAGTGATTTCCGTCTGTTCAACGGCCATCACCAAAAACATCTGACTTCACTCAGCCGCCATAATCAACTGGTATTTTTGCCGGTATCCGACCCGTTTGAATCGCAACTGCCGCCCCCCGGACAATACCCGGTACAGCAATCCGGTCAGCGTTTTGCTCTGGACACGCGCAACAAAAACACCCGCCGGCATTATCATCAGCTGTGGCAGCAACAGCGCCAGCAGCTGGATGAACTCATCAGCCTGTGTCGCGGCATACGCATTGATTTATCCACCCAGGATGATATTGAAAGCCGCTTAAGCGAGGAACTGGGCCGATGAATACAAATCCCTTACCGTTGCGTGCTTATCATCTGCCCGCCGAAATTTCCTGGTGGCCGCCAGCACCCGGCTGGTGGATTGTGGCCGCGCTGCTGTTACTGCTGCTGGCGGTACTGATCTGGTGGCAGTACAAACGCCGCCGTTCCCTGCGGCTGCATGGCCTGCGTATGCTGCATGAAATTCGTACTCAATGGCAGGCCGATCACAATGACCTGCACATGCTGCAAGCGGTTTCAGCCTTGTTGCGCCGCATTGCCATTTCACGCTTTCCGCGCAGTCAGGCAGCGGCTTTGAACGGTGAAGCCTGGCTGCATTTTCTGGACGAAACGCTGGATCACAACAAAAGCCACGCCTTCTCTCAGGGTTTGGGGGAAATCATGGCCGATGCCGCTTACCGCCCTGCAGTTGAAGTGGATGGCAAAGCCCTGCTAAAACTGGCCGAACGCTGGATTAACCGTATCAGCCGACTGCACAGGAAAAAATAATGGACAGTCATTTATTTACCCAATTCGCCTGGCCCTGGATGCTGCTGTTGCTGCCGTTACCGCTGCTGCTGTCTCTGGGCGACAAACGGGCGCAAAAACAAAGCATAGAAGGTGCGGCGCTGGTAGTGCCCTTCGCCGGTTTCCGGCAACAATTACAAGGCCGCACAAGCGGTCATTCCGGGACTGCGCATTCCTGGCTGTCACTGCTGCCCTGGTTCATCTGGCTGGCTTTGCTGCTGGCAGCCGCCCGCCCCCAATGGGTGGGTGAAGCGGTGGCCCTACCCACAAGCGGGCGCGACATGATGCTGGCCATTGATTTATCCGGCAGTAAGACGATTGATCATGCGTCCCGCTGCCTGAAAATCTTCTTCTTTCATGCT
>JAHXHF010000047.1 GCA_025656895.1 gamma proteobacterium symbiont of Bathyaustriella thionipta | reverse complement strand
GTGTTCATCGTCTACCCTTTATTCAAAAGGATACACCTAATACCTTATGTAATTTCTAGAATCAAGCTGTTTTAAGCCCGATTGCCCTAGTCCGTCATCAACAAAGCCTGTTGCTCGGCGCAGAGTGCTGCTATAATTTCCCGCTGAGTTGCCGGGGTGGTGAAATTGGCAAACACAGCGGATTCAAAATCCGCCGGCTTCACGGCCTTGTCGGTTCGAGTCCGACCCTCGGTACCACCCTTCTCTGCCTATCCTGCCTGCCCCCTGTATCACCGCTTCCGCCCGGCTTTATCCATTCCGCAGTCCGCATGTGATTTGCAACCGTGCTTGTGAGAGAATGTGCGGCTTTTCAGAAATAATCATGCCCGGAGTCCATCCATGCCAGCGACAGCCGCGTTGAGCGATACAGCCAGCCCGCTTCAATCTGCTTTGAATCCGTTATTGCCCAACAGCGGCAAACGTATTCAGTGGGGACAGTTGTATGGTTCCGCAGACGCGCTGGCACTGGCTCAACTGGCGCGTCAGTGTGAGCGTCCGCTGCTGATTATTACCCCGGATAATGCCAGTGCCGCCCATTTGCGTTCGGCGCTGCTGTTTTTTCTTGAGCAGCAACTGGATGTACAGATTTTTCCTGATTGGGAAACCCTGCCCTACGATGTATTCTCGCCACTGCCGGAACTGGTGTCTGAACGACTGGCGCTGATGTCGCAACTACCGCTGCTGCAACAGGGCGTGGTGATTGCGTCTTTCGGTACACTCATGCAGCGTCTGGCGCCCAGGGAATATGTGCAGCAAAACAGCTTTCAACTGGCGCAGGGGGATGTGCTGAATCTTGACAAAATTCGCCGGCAACTGGAAAGCAGCGCTTATCAATGTGTGCCGCAGGTCTATTCTCATGGTGAATTTGCGGTGCGCGGATCTTTACTGGATTTGTTTCCGATGGGTTGCCAACACCCCTTCCGCATTGATCTGCTGGATAATGAAGTGGACAGCATCCGTACCTTTGATCCGGAAAGCCAGCGCAGCATTGAAAAAACCAGTGCTATCAATTTATTGCCGGCGCGTGAGTTCCCTTTCAGCGAAGAGGCAATTAAAAACTTCCGGCGTGCCTTTCGTAACCGTTTTGAAGGCAATCCCAATCACAGTCTGATTTATTCCGAAGTTTCGGCCGGCCACGCGCCCGGCGGGCTGGAATATTATCTGCCGCTGTTTTTCGAACATACCCACAGCCTGTTTGACTATTTGCCGGACAACACGCTGCTGGCTTATTTTGATGAACCGCGCAATCAGGCAGATGAGCTGTTTGCTGAAATCGAGCAGCGTTTTGAGCAAAGACGACACGACCCGGAACGCCCGCTACTGGCTCCGCTGAAGCTGTATTTATCGGCAGAAGAATGTCTGGCGCAACTGAAACAGTTTGACGCGGTCAATGTTCACAGCCGCCCTGTTTCGCAGCGCCGCAGCGGCTATGCCGACTTCCGCAATTATGCCAGCCGCGCTTTACCGCCGCTGGCCATTCAGGCACGCCACACCGAACCAGCCGGTAATCTGCAACAGTTTATACGCGACTCCGGCGCACGCGTTTTGTTTCTGGCGGAAACCGCCGGTCGCCGTGAAGTACTTCTGGATACACTGGCCGGCTTTCATCTGAAACCCGAATTACTGACCCGCTGGGAAGATTTTTTACACAGCGATACTGCGCTGGCTCTGGCCGTTTCGCCCCTGCAGGACAGTCTGTGGCTAGCGGATGCCAATATCGCCATCATTACCGAAACCGCCCTGTTTGGCGAACGCGTGCAGCAACGCCGCCGGCGCAAAGCCGCGCGCAAGGATGCGGCCGAGGTTATTCGGGATCTCACTGAACTGAATATTGGCTCGCCGGTGGTGCATGAAGAACATGGCGTAGGACGTTATCTGGGGCTGCAAAAACTGGATATCCATGATAGCGATAGCGAGTTTCTTACCCTGGAATATGCCAAAGGCGACAAGCTTTATGTACCGGTATCCGATATTCAACTGATCAGCCGTTACAGTGGCGCGGCGGTTGATAACGCGCCGCTGCACCGTCTGGGCGGTGAACAGTGGCAAAAAGTCAAAAACCGGGCCGCCAAAAAAGCGGCGGATGTGGCGGCTGAACTGCTGGAAATCTATGCCCGCCGGGAAGCCCGCAGCGGCTTTGCCTTTCCCGCCATCGGTGCTGAATACGAGGCCTTTGCGGCCGATTTTGAATTTGAGGAAACACCGGATCAGGCGAATGCCATCGAGCAGGTGCTGGAAGACATGCAAAAGCCCCGCCCTATGGATCGGGTGGTGTGCGGCGATGTCGGCTTTGGCAAAACCGAAGTAGCCATGCGGGCCGCCTTTATGTCGGCCATGAACGGTCGTCAGGTAGCGGTGCTGGTTCCCACCACCCTGCTGGCGCAGCAGCATTTTAATAATTTTCTGGATCGTTTTGCCGACTGGCCACTGAAAATTGCCAATCTGTCACGCTTCAGTGCCGCCAAACACAAAAAAATTATTCAGCAAATGGCCGAGGGCGAAATTGATATTGTGGTCGGCACACACAAATTGCTGGGCAAGCAAATCCGTTTCAAGCGTCTGGGACTGGTGATTGTGGATGAAGAACACCGCTTTGGCGTGCGCCACAAGGAACAGTTGAAAAAACTGCGGGCGGAAGTGGATTTGCTCACGCTTACCGCCACCCCGATTCCACGCACCCTCAATATGGCCATGTCCGGTATGCGTGATTTATCCATCATTGCCACGCCGCCGGTGGAACGCCATCCGATCAATACCTTTGTGAATGAATGGCATGATGCGGTCATCCGCGAAGCCTGCGAACGTGAATTGAAGCGCGGCGGACAAATCTATTTTCTGCATAACGAAGTTTCAACCATTCACAGCATGGCCGAGCAACTGGCCAAACTGGTGCCCGGTGCGCGCATCGGTACGGCTCACGGACAAATGCGTGAACGCGAACTGGAATCGGTGATGCGTGATTTTTACCATCAGCGCTTTAACCTGCTGCTGTGTACCACCATCATCGAAAGCGGTATTGACGTGCCTTCCGCCAATACCATTCTGATCAACCGTGCCGACAAGCTGGGGCTGGCGCAATTGCATCAGTTACGTGGTCGCGTGGGGCGTTCCCATCACCGTGCCTATGCCTATTTGCTGGTTCCCGGTAAACGCAATATGACGACTGACGCGGCCAAGCGCCTGCAGGCGTTTGAATCACTGAATACCCTGGGAGCCGGCTTTACCCTGGCCACGCATGATCTGGAAATTCGTGGCGCGGGCGAATTGCTGGGTGATGAACAAAGCGGTCAGATTCAGGAAATTGGCTTCAGCCTGTACAACGAACTGCTGCAACGGGCGGTAAAAACCCTTAAAAGTGGTGGTGATCTGGATGTCAGCCCCGAAGCGGCTCACGGCACCCATATTGATCTGCAAATTCCGTCAATTATTCCGCAGGATTACCTGCCCGATGTGCATACCCGTCTGGTACTTTACAAGCGCATTGCCAGTTGTCGCGACAAGGATCAATTACGTGAAATGCAGGTGGAAATGATCGACCGTTTCGGCCTGCTGCCGGATGCGCTGAAGAATCTGTTTGCTATTACCCGCATGAAACTGAAAGCCACCGCCATGGGTATTCGCAAGCTGGAAGCCAGTGCCAGCGGCGTGCGCCTGTTGTTTGCAGCCGAGCCCAAAATTGATGCTGGCAAACTTATCTCTTTGATTCAGCAACAACCGCAGGTCTATCAGTTAAAAGGCAACGAGCAGCTACGCATGAACAAGCCTATGCAGGATGGCGAACAGCGGCTTGAACAGGTGTATGGCCTGCTGGATCAGATTTCATAAATTCTCGTCAATGTCTCATTTCTCGCCAAGCGACATCACGGCCAATAACTCTGCGGGTAGATACACCGGCAGGTCTGCGTTGCGATAATCTCTGGGGTTACGGGTCACCAGACCATTGATGCTGCAGATCATGCCTGCATGGTACTGAACGGCATCCTCGAAATCATCAAAGCTGGAGTCGATGGCCATTTCCAGTACCCTGGCGTTGACCTCGGCAATACGAAACAGGGTTAGCAGTCTGCGCACCCCGACCTTCGCTCTCACTTTGTTGGTTGCTTTCGCCATCAGGTAGTCCAGTGAGGTGAGGGTGGTCGCACACAAATAGCCCTCAATCACCCCATGTTCAACCATCCCCAGCAATTGGGCTGATTCATCAACGAACGCCTCCCTGTTAAGTAGTGTTTGAACGAAAACGATTAAACCCTAAGAAAAACAATAATCTATATACTGTTCAGTGGACTAAATATTATAATGCCTGTATCCAGGAGCGGTCACCTTATATCTGCTAAGCCATTGTTTTAAGGGCATGGCAAGAAAGGTTTGAGAGCAGTTGGC
>JAHXHF010000389.1 GCA_025656895.1 gamma proteobacterium symbiont of Bathyaustriella thionipta | reverse complement strand
TACAGGCATTATAATCTTTAGTCCACTGAACAGTATATAGATTATTGTTTTTCTTAGGGTTTAATCGTTTTCGTTCAAACACTAAATAGGTTGCAAGGCGTACCTTTACACCCGGCGCAAGCGACCATGCAGGAACATTGCGCAGCAACACGCCGGCCAGCAGCACAACAACAGCAAGCACAATTGCAGCTACAATCATTAACACAGGTTTTATTCTCCCACTCCTTATCACGTACAATCCCTAGTTTTACAAACCGGAAGCAACATGACTAATCTACCCGAAAGACAGCAACAGATCATCATGGTACACGCCGCCTTTATACGCCAGATTGTTGAATCCAGCCTGATTACAGAACGCCAGCACGAAGCCACTGAGCTATTGCGCACGGCTGAACAGCAGGGCTGGAAGCAACTGGTCAGTCGTATTCGCAGGATCATCAAGGGCGACCGCTCCGATGCGGTACTGAACGGACTGGATGAAGAAGACCGCATTATCGCCGAGGCCATTTTACGTGGCCTGCAAGACCCTGCCACATTGCCTGATGTCAATCAAAAGCCCGAACCATCCATGGCCGGCCCCGGTCTGGCCTCCATGATTGAGGCTGCTGGCAGCGGCAATGTAGAAGCCCTGCAGATAATTGCCGGTATGGCGGAACAAATGAGCAAGGCGGGTGGACAAATGGCGCGTCTGGCGGCCGTTATCCGCCCCATGATTGACGGTGAACGTGATGCCAACAAGCTTACAGAAGGCATGAATGCCGATAACGAAAAGCTGGTACTGGATATTTTGTCGCATCTGTCGCAACACAGCCTGCACTGATGAACGCCCGCTTCATTCTCAGCACTGCCGCCATCAGCGGTTTTCTATCGGTTGCTATCGGGGCTTTTGGCGCACACGCCTTACGCGGCCAACTGGACGAACAGGCCGCGCAGATCTTTGCAACCGCTCATGATTATCAGATCAGCCATACACTGGCCCTACTATTCATCGGATTACTGTTGCGTGAAAATGCCTCAAAAAAGCTCACAGCAGCGGCTGTTTTCATGCTGGCCGGCATTCTGCTGTTCAGTGGCAGTTTGTATGTTCTGGCAATCAGCGGCATCAAATGGGTAGCTATCATTACACCACTGGGTGGTTTTTGTTTTCTGCTTGGCTGGTTGTTGCTTTTATTGGGCATTCTGAATCTGCACTTGCGCTATGATGCCCGTATAGACAAACAGGGAAAGTCATGAACACCAGGCTACTCATCATTGAGGATGATACGGCACTCAGCCAGATGCTGTTGTTCCATTTTGAAGATGAAGGTTTCAGCGTTAGCTGTACCGATTGCCTGACTGCAGCGAAACAGCAACTGGCAGAACAATCTTTTGATCTGATCCTGCTGGACCAGCAACTGCCGGATGGAACCGGCATAGAAATGTTGCAGGAATTGCCCGCGCTGGACACTAATAGTGATGTCATTATGATGACCGGTCTGCATGACCTGGAACTGGCCATTGAAGCCATCAAGCTGGGGGCTACCGACTTTATTCACAAACCCATCAACAGTGATGCCCTGCAGCACAGTGTTGAACGCATTCTTGAAACCCGCCGACTGGCTCAAAAAGTAAAAAAACTTGAATCGGCCAGCCAGCCTGCAACCCCCAGAGAACTGATTGGTAAAAGCCATGCCATGTTGCAGGTCAGCAAAGAAATCGCCCTCTGTGCCAGCAGTCAGGCCACCGTTTTACTGAACGGCGAATCCGGCACCGGCAAGGAAGTAGTGGCCCGCCTGATTCATCATCATTCCGGCTGCAGCGGCCCGTTTATCGCCATCAACTGCGCGGCCATTGTGGACAATCTGCTGGAAAGTGAATTATTCGGCCATGAAAAAGGCGCCTTTACCGGTGCTCATGCCAGCAAGGCAGGCAAGTTCGAACTGGCTCAGGATGGCACGCTGTTTCTGGATGAAATTGCCGAACTGGCATTACCCTTACAGGCCAAACTGCTGCGCGTACTACAGGAAAGCAGCTGGGAACGTGTCGGCGGCACCCAAACCATCAGCGGTAACGCACGTATTATTGCCGCCACTCACCAGGACATCTTTGCACTGGCCAGGGCTGGCGATTTCCGCGAAGATCTGGCCTATCGGCTAAGCGTTATCAATATTCATCTACCGCCCCTGCGGGAGCGTAAAGAAGACCTGCCACTGCTGGCCCATGCTTTGATGCAAAAAATATCCGAACGCATACAGCGGCCCGCACTGAATATTTCTGACAGTGCCCTGCTTAAAATCAACAGCTATGACTGGCCCGGTAATGTGCGCGAACTGGAAAACAGCCTGACACAGGCCATGGTGCACGCGCGCAGCGCGGTGCTGACACCCGATCTGTTACGCCTGGAGCACAACAGCCAGGCAGATACCGGCAACCATGCCCCGAACAATGAAACAGCGGTAATGCGTTCACTGGATGAAGTAGAGGCGCAACATATTCAGCAAGTGCTGATCCATACCTCGGGGCACAAGGGCAACGCCTGCCATATTCTGGGAATTTCACGCCCGGCACTGGATCGCAAAATTATCAAGTACAGCCTGTCCGTCAAATAACACGGATAGCCAGGCTTATATCGAATTCCGGAATCAATACGTGTTCACAGTCTGGATACCTTATCTGCTGACCGGCGCATTGGCGGGCATACTGGCCGGCATGCTGGGAATTGGAGGCGGACTGGTGATTGTGCCCGCCTTGCTGTTTTTATTTGCGCAGGCCGGCTTTTCACCCGAATACCTGACCCAGATGGCCATTGGCAGTTCGCTGGCAACCATTGTATTGACTTCTTTGTCGGCCGTGTGGGCACATCATCGCCGCCAGGCCGTGCGTTGGCAACTGGTTAAGAACATGGCGGCAGGATTGTTGCCGGGAGCGGCTGGCGGCGCGCTGTTGGCCACCTGTATTCCGGGCCATAGTTTGGAACAGCTATTTGCCGTTTTTTTGTTAATCGTAAGCGGGCGCATGTTATTTTCAACCAAACAGCACAGCAACAAACGCCTGCCCGGTCGCTTTATACAAGCCCTCATGGGACTGCTGATCGGTACGCTATCATCCATTCTGGGTGTTGGCGGCGGCACCATGAGCGTACCCCTGCTGCATCATTACTCACTCACGATGCGTGAAGCCGTCGCCACCGCCAGTGCCTGCGGTTTTCCCATTGCGCTGGCCGCTACTCTTGGCTTTCTTGGCTTTGGCTGGAATCTGGACTCGTTACCGGCCGGCAGTGCCGGTTACCTCTATTTACCGGCAGTGCTGCTTATATCCATCAGCAGCGTGGCCTTTGCACCGGCAGGTGCGTACCTGGCGCATCGCCTGCCTGTGGCCATGCTAAAGCGAATTTTTGCGCTCCTTCTGCTGCCGGTTGCGCTACGGCTTGCCGGTTTTTTCTAGTACTCTGTCGGGCTTAGGGGTGCGTAGCGAGGTGAGTGGAAAACCGGTGCAAAAGCACATTCAGCGCAGCCCGGCTACCCTTCGTTCTTTGCTTATATTCGCTGAATCAGCGTAAACGACCATGGCTTAATTTCAGAGCGACCGGGTGAACGATGCGGGCTAATGACCCGTTTGCAATCGATACAACAACAGATTTCCCTGTCGGTCACGCAACACCATGCGCCCCTGGTCGATGGCATATTGATACAAGCGCTTGCTGCCACTACTTTGCATGTACAGCAACATATATTGACCCTGGGTCTGTATCTGTCCCGTCAATGATCGCCCGCTCTGGCGACTGCTCAAGACAAAATTATTACCCTGAATCTGTAAGGTATCACCCTGCTGACCTACCCACACACCATTCAGTTGTGAAGCTTGCTCAAGCGACTGCTGCGGGTTTGCCTTGCTACCCTGCAGCTGTTGCAACGGCCTGGCCATTTGCATCATTTGCGGTGACAGGTTGGAAAAGGACTGCAAAGGCTGCTGCATATTCTTAAAGCCATTCACGGGCATGCCATTGCCCGGCATACCGCTCATGGGCAGACCACTGGTCATGGGCATGCCGCTGGTCATAGGCATTCCACTCATCGGCAGGGTCGTCATACCCGGGTACATCATTTGGCCAGTATTCCAGGGCTGGCTGTATTGACTGTAGTTGTTATTGCGCAAGCCCATAGCGTCCATCATCGCCAGCATGGCTTCAATAAAAGGATTACCGTTTCCGGAATAATCCATATTAACGGCCGCAGGCAGCGACAATGGCCACAGTACCAGCAGCAGCAAACAAATTTTAAAATGCAAAATAAGGGTTCTCATAGCTCATTAGTGTAGCAAGCTTAGCACTGAAAAAACGTTATAACGATTTCATCGAGCGTGTTATACAGCTGAAGTTTCACTGTTTTTTTAAGAATCTTGTTTGGCAAAAACCATTCATAAGCATGCTCATGCTACCGATAGAAATAACTTATAAATA
>JAHXHF010000063.1 GCA_025656895.1 gamma proteobacterium symbiont of Bathyaustriella thionipta | reverse complement strand
AATCCTGTCAATGAAAACCAGCAAGGGGCTGACATGAAACTTGCTGCTTAAATGAAGCATTTAGGCGAAAAGTATGTTGACACCTACCGAAGGTGAGCGGACAACTATGCTGACACAGGGGGGTAGTCATACTATATGGGATTGCAAATATCACCTGGTCTGGGTAATGAAGTATCGTTATTCGGTATCGAAAGCCGTACAGTTTCTGAATAAAAAGAGTTCACACAAGATGCCCGTGGAGTTTCCGCAGCTAAAAAAGAGATACTGGGGTCAACATTTGTGGGCCCGAGGTTACTGGGTAGCCTCAAGCGGAAATGTGACAGACGAAGTCTGGAAGAAGTATTAATCATTGCATAAGTTCTTGCATAAATTTTATGTGGACGAATCCCCCCAACCACCTTTTTCAAAGGGGGCTATTGTTTCCCCCCTTTGAAAAAGGGGGTTGGGGGATTTACTATCCCAGGCATTTTATGACTGAAGCCATGATTAGCACTGCAGTTATTTATGCAACAATTAATATATAGAAAATAAGAAGCCCAATGATCCGGATGATGATTTTAGTGTGCTGTAAGTAGCCTTTAGGCGAAATGACCGGCTTTCAGCCGTAACGTGAAACCACCGGCTTCAAGCCGGTGGAGCATTCATCTGCCAGGATTCGTGCTGAGTTTATTGATGTTTTGCTCAGCAAGTGTATTTGAAATTTTTTTGTGCAGTAGATATTCAGTACCTTATTTCAGGTTTTAATCAAGTCTTTCCAGGCTGGCCTCGTATGCTGCAAGTACTTCACGTGGGTCATCCGATGAATAGCTAATGCCTTTATCTATTAATACTGCACGGTCACAGAGCCGAGCAATTTGATGATGCGAGTGTGACACCAGTACAATCGTTTGTTGCGATTGGATTTTAGAGACCATGGTGCGTTCGGCTTTTTGTCTAAAATGTTGATCACCAACACTCAGTACTTCATCAATCAATAAAACATCGGAACTGATGATTGTTGTAATGGAAAAACCAAGGCGTGCGCGCATGCCGGTTGAGTAGGTTCTTACCGGTTCAAAAAAAAAGTCTCCCAGCTCTGAGTACTCTTGAATTTCATCTAACTTATTCTGAACTTCGTGGCGGGAAGCCCCTTGTAATATTCCACCAAGAATGGCGTTATCTCTGCCGTTAAGGTTGGGATCAAATCCTGCTTGTAATGCCAGTAAAGAGACCGATACACCGTGGTTAACAACCTCACCTCTATTCGGTTTAATAATGCCCGAAATAATGCGTAACAAGGTGGATTTACCTGAACCATTACGCCCCAGGATACCTAATGTTTCACCTGGGTAAATGTCCAGCGTTATCGATTTTAGTGCTTCATAATAGGTTTTTTTTCTAAACAGACTGCCGCTACGCTTGTAGCGTACTGCTGCATTCTTTAGTGTGATGACAGGTTTCACTGATGATTATTCCAAAAGAACGCGTGGATAGATGTAGCGTAATCGTTTATAAGCATATATCAAAAGTGCGCAAGCCACAGCGCTGCCTAGTCCCCAGAAAGCTAAAACCTGCATATCTGGAAGTATTCCTTCTATAAAAATTTCACGGTAACTTTTTATCAGGAATGCGATCGGGTTCATGAGAAACAGGCTTTGCCATTCGGGTGAAATTGTTTTGTAGTCGTAAAAAATACCGGATAAAAACATAAGGAACATTAATCCGGTTGGAACCAGAATGCTCAGATCGCGTATAAATGGGATAATGGCGGCCACTATGCAGGCAAAGGCTACTGTTATAAGTATTTGTACGATGATGACGGGAGCCAGAGCCCACCAATGCATGGTGGGGGTCATGCCTTGTAACCAGAGAAGGCCAAATAATATAATAAATACCGGGATTTGTTTCAATGTGGTCTGTAGCAGACTAACCAGTGGGAAGACTGCGGAGGGCAGACCCACCTGCAGTATCAGGTTTTGTCCGGCAATAATACTATTACTACTACTGCTAATGGCTTTCATGAACCACATCCAGGGAATCAGGCCGGTGAGTAAAAATACCGGATAATTTTCACCACCTCGCTGTAATAAAACACCGAATACCAGGTAATAAACACTCATGTGTAATAATGGCTCCAGTATCCACCAGCCATAGCTGAGATAGTTTCTATGGACTTCTGAACGAAGATTAAAGATGGCCTTTATCCATATAAGCTCTAGCAGTCTTACTAGGTTCTTCTGTTTACGCTGTTTTTCTTCTGTGTGTTTTTGGTTTGCTTCGCTATTAAGGAAATCAGGGACATATTCATGGGCTAGTAATAATTGTCTGGCTTCTTTATTTCGTCCTAGATTACGCGCGGCTTCTGCTGCCCGGTGGTAGCCAGCGGGTATTTCCTGAAATTTATTACGTATTTTTTCCCAAAGTTTTAAGGCATTTTCCCATTGCTCATTGCGCATGGCGAACTCGGCATGCTGGATATGCAAGTACTGGTGGTCAGGACTGATTTCACAGGCTTTATGGTGATAGGCTTCCGCTTGCTTCAGATTATTTCTATGTTCTGCGCAGATTGATGATTTTACCCATGTTTGAACATCGTCCGGGTATAGTTCGCGGGATTGTTCCAGGTACTTTTCTGCCGATTCCCATTTTTCCTTACGCATGCATAAGGCCGCAAAATATAACTGGGTATTTGGCTGTTTGGGGAATTGTTTTAGCGCCCTCTCCAGCAGCTTTTCGGCGTGTTCAAGCTCATTGGCCTCAATGTGGGCAGTGATAGCCTGAAACCAGGTTCCAGGATGATCGGGGTATGCTTTACGTAACACCGCCCAGCGCCGGGCTGTTTCTGACCAGTTATTCTTGCTTGCTGCTTCGTAAGGCCATTTAAAGACTTCGGCGGCTGGGGGAAGTTTTTCTTCAGTAGTCTGTTTGCGCGGGGTGTCTGTAACCATGATTGCTGTTATTTCATGCGGTCTGGAGAGTTCATTAACTTACTCTGCATTTTGGCCGTTTCCTGTGACGGTGGTACGACGTAAAAATAGTTTCGCCGGGTTTTATGTGGTTGTTGCCTAGCGTATGATGAGCCGTATTTAATGGATTGAATTCTTTGTCAGTATCGATCGTAATCGTTAATTGTAACAGTGGTGAGCTGTTAAATATATGCTTGGAGCATTTAATGCGGCAGTCCCGGCTGCCGGATGAGATTATTGTTGTCGATAATGATAGCGGTGATGGTTCTGCTGACTGTGTTAAACAATATAGTGGTGTCACTCTACATCTTAATAATTCTAATTCAGGTTTCTCCAAAGCAAATAATTTTGCAATTGCTCAATGTGATACGGAGTTTGTTGTTTTATTAAACCCTGATGCCTTTCCCGAGCCTGAATGGTTGCAAAAACTACTTTTTGCGGCAGAATGCTTTCCAGAGGTGGCTGCCTTTGGTTCACGTCTGATGATGTATGAGGCTGACGGCCTGGTGGATGGCTTAGGCGATACCTACCATTTTTCCGGATTGGTTTGGCGGCATGGCCATGGGCGCAAGATGGTTGCGGCCGATGCGCATCCTAAAGAGATCTTTTCGCCTTGTGCAGGTGCTGTACTCTATCGTACCGGGGCTTTCCGTGCGGCAGGAGGCTTTGATGAAGACTTCTTTTGTTATGTCGAGGATATTGATCTCGGGTTTCGCTTGCGCCTGGCCGGGTATCGATCCATGTATGTGCCTGATGCGGTTGTGCATCATGTCGGATCAGCATGCAGTGGAGGGCCACACAGTAACTTTGCCATTTATCACGGTCATCGCAATCTGGTATGGGCCTATGTGAAGAACATGCCGGGCTGGCTGTTCTGGGGCTGTTTGCCGATACACCTGGCTATGAATATTACTCTGACCTGTTGGTTTGTTCTACAGGGGCGGGGCAGCGTGATTCTTCGGGCTAAGCGCGATGCGATTCTGGGTTTGCCGAAGATGTGGCGTAAGCGGAAATTGGTTCAACAGCAGCGGCGAGTATCTGTTTATGAGATATGGCGTGTTTTGGGGAAGCGATTGTAGTCGGCTAAGCCATAAGGAGAACGGAAGTGACAATCGAGTATAAATTGTGACCTGTAGTAGAGAATAATTCCGAATATTCTAGCTCGGATGTTTCGCCCGGGAACGCGATGATCGTACCGGGATCGTCGTTCAGCCGTGGATTTGCGATTGAGTCAATAGCCCAGGCTATTGATGATTGAGCCAATACTGCGGCTGGGCGGCGAGACCGGTGCGAGGGCACATTCAGCGCAGCCCGGTTACCCTTCGTACGTTGCTTACATTCGGTGAATCATCATGAACGACAATGGCTCAGCTTAATTTCAGAGCGACCAGGTGAAATATCCGGGCTAGGAGTCTGTCGGACTTAACAGACATAATTTAGTATAATAGTAGGAAGTTTATAACAAACCAAAAAAACAAAATGTCTGTAAAATTC
>JAHXHF010000268.1 GCA_025656895.1 gamma proteobacterium symbiont of Bathyaustriella thionipta | reverse complement strand
TGAATTTTACAGACATTTTGTTTTTTTGGTTTGTTATAAACTTCCTACTATTATACTAAATTATGTCTGTTAAGTCCGACAGACTCCTAGTCCGCATCCAGCTTTTATTTATACTCCTGACAACATTCGCATGCCATGCACAACGCGCACAAGCTCTATTCTGCCACGTATCACTTTGTAGAGCATCAAATATCGATCCTCTGGGGAATAACCTGGAACTGACCACGATTTTCAGAAAAACATCCATTTTGATGCTGATCATCCTTCTAAGCCAAGCGCTTGCTAGCCACTTGTTTGCCTTCGTTCCCTCTTTTTACGTGGGAATAAATACTTTGCCTGAATTTTGCGCCGGGGTTGCGACTAATGCCGTATGGATTCCCACGTAGAACGTGGGAACCAGATTTTTTTTATTCCTCCCGCCCGAAAGATTCTTTTCGCATCCCGCTGCTTTTTATTTATGCACTAATTGCAACACAACTCAGGTCTATTGCTTAACACACACTGGGAACATGGCAACATGACAAACAAAATTCTGCTAAAAAATACTTTCTGGCTACTGAGTGGTGCGCTGCTTTCCGTTGGCTTGTTGTTGTCGGCCAATAGCAGCGGGCACGTTTACAGTACGCCTGGAGCTATGCCTGAATTCACCCACCATGACCCGCAAAGCTGGATTGGCAGCAAACCACTGAAACTCGCTGAGCTACGCGGCAAGGTGGTATTCATTGACTTCTGGACCTTTGATTGCTGGAATTGCTATCGCTCTTTCCCCTGGCTGAATGAGTTGCAAAAAGGATTAGAAGGGCAGCATTTTGTGGTAATTGGTGTGCATACGCCTGAGTTTGCCCACGAAAAAATCCGTGTTAATGTTGAAGAAAAGATGGCTGAATTCAAGCTGCACCATCCGGTGATGATGGATAATGACTTCAGTTACTGGAAAGCGGTTGGTAACCGCTATTGGCCGGCTTTTTATCTGCTGGATAAGAAGGGCTGTTTACGCGCTCACTATGTGGGAGAAATTCATGCCGGTGATCGGCAAGCCGAAGCCATTGAGGCGAAGATAGCTGAACTCTTATAGCCATCTGAACCGGCTTGCTCTACCATTCTGATGGAAGGGCGCTTCTATTAATCCATACTTAAAAATATTTTTATGCACACAGACTTACTCACTCAGGTTCTGGATCGGGCTTCCGAGTTAATTCTTGGTAAACGACAAACCCTGCAACTGGCTCTGGCCGGCATACTGGCACAGGGGCATTTGCTCATTGAAGATATTCCGGGTGTCGGCAAAACCACCCTGGCGCATGTTCTGGCCCGGCTGCTGGGGCTGCAATACCAGCGTATTCAGTTTACCAGTGACCTGCTGCCGGCCGATATTATTGGTAGTGCCATTTATGATCGTGACAATCAGCAATTCCGCTTTCACAAAGGGCCGGTTTTTACTCAACTGCTGTTGGCCGATGAGATCAACCGCGCCACGCCCAAAGCTCAAAGCGCTTTGCTGGAAGCGATGGAAGAGCAGCAAATTACCGCAGAAGGCAACAGCCATGCTTTGCCGCAGCCATTTATTGTGATTGCCACCCAAAATCCGGCTCATCAAATCGGCACTTTTCCTTTACCGGAATCGCAACTGGATCGTTTTCTGTTACGCATTCATCTGGGCTATCCTGACCGCGCTGCCGAGCGTGAGTTGCTGAACGGTGTTTCACGGCGGGACTTGTTACAACAGCTTGAACCGGTTCTGGATGCCGAACGCCTGCTTACACTGCAACAGCAGGTTGCCCGACAAACAGCCGCACCTGCCCTGATCGAATACATTCAGGATATTTGCGATTACACCCGCCAGTGCCGTGATTATCGTCATGGTCTTTCGCCGCGTGCCGCTTTGGCTCTGCTGCACTGCGCACGCGCCTGGTCCATGCTGGCAGGGCGCAGTATGGTTTTACCGGAAGATGTTCAGGCTGTTTTGGGGGCTGTGGTTGCTCATCGTCTGGCTGAAGACAGCGCCCAGGCCGAACTGCTTGGCGCATCCATTATTGAGGCCGTTGCGGTGCCCTGATGATGGCTGACTCATTTAGCCGCCAAAAAATAAGCGAGCGGTTTTCCCGACTGCTGCGCAAATCTACAGCGAATGAGCAGGGCGTAACAGAAATTGGCCTGCGCCAGATTTATATCATTCCCAGCCGCTACGGTGTTATCTTTGCGCTGATGGCTTTATTGATGCTTATCGGCTCAATTAACTACAACAACAATCTGGGTTTTTTGTTGTGCTTTTTACTCATCTCGCTGGCTTTGGTAAGCATGTTGCATACCTGGCGCAATCTGTTCCAATTACAAATTAAAATACGCGCCGATGAACAGGTTTTCAGTGGTCAAAGTTATCGGGTAGGCATACAGATAAGCGACCTGCAGCAACGCCAGCGGCCGGCTATTCAGGCCGACAGTAAACAGGCAGCGGTGCAAAAAACTGATCTCAGGGCCGGGCAAAGCGCGACCCTTGAACTGCGCCTGCCTGCCGGGCAGCGTGGTTGGCAGAATATTCCGCGTTTACGTCTGTTTACGGTATTTCCGCTGGGCTTGTTTCACGCCTGGACGTGGATTTACAGCCCGCAAAAAATACTGGTTTATCCCAAACCCGGAGAACTGCCCGGCATCAATGAACTGCTGGATTATCGTGTTGCCAGTCGTGGAGACCGGGGACGTGGTGCGGATGACTTTGTGGCCCTGCGGGAATATCAAATCGGTGACTCGCCCAGGCATATTTACTGGCCTGCTATCGCCCGCAGTGACAGTCTGTTATGCAAACAGTTCGGTGGTGATCGCGCCGAACAAATCTGGCTGGACTGGAAGACTACCCAGGGTGATACAGAGAGCCGACTGAGCCAGCTATGCGCCGGACTATTACAGGCTGATCGCCAGCAATGGCGTTATGGGCTGAACCTTCCCGGTCTGTCTATCAATCCCGATTTCGGAAGTAAGCACTTACACCGGTGTTTGAAAATGCTGGCGCTGTATCCGGATTATAGCGCATGAAAGCGCTACAGAAGCCAGTCGATTTATCTCGCAGTCAGCTACTCAGTATCTTATTTCTTATCTGTGCAGCCGCCGTTGCTCATGTTTCGCGCATCTCTATCGAAGTCAGTCTGTTTGCCGGCGCGCTGGTGCTGTTGCGACTTATTCGCTTGCACAAAACCCAACAATTGCCCGGTCGTTTTCTCATCTCACTGCTCACTTTCACGGCTGTCGTTGTGGTTATTTACAGTCAGCCACGGCTGGCCAGTTTAAGTACCGGCATTGCTTTTCTGGTCATTCTTTCGGCCTTGAAACTATGGGAATTGCGACAGCGGCTGGATCTCTATTTACTCAGCTTTCTGGGTTATTATCTGGTCATCACGCAGTTCCTTTTTAACCAGGAATTGTGGTTTGGTGCTCTGATGTTCGCCATTGCGCTGGGGCTGACCGCCTTCCTATACAGCATTCATTTTGTCCGCACACCCGGTTGGCGACAAACCTTGCGACCGGCCTTCATTCTACTGTTACAGGCCATGCCGCTGGCGGTGATGATGTTTCTGCTTTTCCCGCGTTTTGCCAGCCCTTTATGGTCTATCGGGCTGGAATCTGATTTTGCTTCGACCGGCCTTTCCACCGAGGTCAGCCCCGGAAGTATCGGTCAATTAAGCCGCTCCCATGCGATTGCGTTTCGAGTCAAATTTGATGATGAAATTCCACCGCCAAACAAACGCTACTGGCGGGCTGCTGTTTTCCGGGATACCGATGGCTTCACCTGGCATTACCAGCCCTCCCCACTTCTGGCCCGCCTTCCTCGTGTTCTGGAAGCCTGGAGTCATCCACTGGGCTATGAGATTGAAATTGAACCCGCTCCCAATGACTGGCTGTTTGCTCTGGATATACCCGCCGTGATACCGGAACATGCACATCTTAGCCGTGCCTTTGAATTAGTGTCCGACAAGCCCATCAATAAAATCAATCGTTACCATCTGTCTTCCTTTACCGATTATGCGCTGCTTGATCTGACCCCGGCCGAGCGCCAACGCGCGCTGGCTTTACCCGATACCATCACCAGACGTATGCGCCAACTGGTCAGCCAATGGCAAGCCAAAGCCGCTACCCCGGCTGAAGTGGTTCATGCCGCCCTGGACTATTATCGTACTCAGCCCTTTTATTACACCTTAACGCCACCGTTAATGGCTGGCTCAAACCCGGATGATGAATTTCTGTTTGAAGCCCGCCAGGGATTTTGCGGCCACTATGCCAGCAGTTTTATTCTGCTGATGCGTATAGCCGGTATTCCGGCACGCATGGTAACCGGCTATCAGGGGGGGGAAATGAACCCTTTGGGAGATTACATGATTGTACGCCAGTCTTCCGCGCATGCCTGGGCCGAGGTGTATTTAGCGGATCGTGGCTGGACCCGGGTTGACCCGACCGCCGCGGTCGCGCCCGAACGTATTTTGCAAGCCATTG
>JAHXHF010000158.1 GCA_025656895.1 gamma proteobacterium symbiont of Bathyaustriella thionipta | reverse complement strand
ATTGTTGCTCTTTCTGTAGCGCTTTTGAAGAAATTTTTGTGTCGCAAATCGGTAAGGCACAGGGTTTTGATCTCTGCATACCCAGGTTCGAATCCTGGCACCCCAGCCATTTTTAGAGTGTTTGAAGCCTTGCTGGCTTCAGCCCGCAAGCTGGCGGGCGTTTTAACAACGCCCGCAACAGCAGGCCTGATGAGTGTTTATTTTGTTCACATCATGCTTTGTTGTATCAGACGCACTCATGCTTTCGCTTCTTTGCTATTGCCGAGGTATCTTAAGTGAGCCATGCCGATTCTCCCATGATGGTATTCTCAGGTAATGCTCACGCAGAACTGGCTGCCGAAATTGTAGGTCACCTTGATATTCCACTGGGAAAGGCACTGGTCAGCCAGTTCAGTGATGGTGAAGTAACCGCAGAAATTCTGGAAAATGTACGCGGCAAAGATGTTTTCATTGTGCAGCCAACCTCTGCGCCCACCAATGATCATTTAATGGAACTGCTGGTTATGATCGATGCCATGCGCTGGGCTTCAGCCGGGCGCATTACGGCAGTCATTCCCTATTTCGGTTACGCCCGTCAGGACAGGCGTCCCAGATCAGCACGTGTCCCCATCACGGCGCGTCTGGCGGCCAAGATGATTGCCACCGCCGGAGCAGACCGGGTGCTGACCATAGACTTGCATGCGGATCAGATTCTGGGATTTTTTGATATTCCGGTCGATAATGTGTATGCCTCCCCCATTCTACTGGGTGATATCTGGCGACAAAAACACGATAACCTGATGGTGGTATCACCGGATGTAGGCGGCGTGGTCAGAGCGCGGGCACTGGCTAAACGTCTGGATGATGCTGATCTGGCTATTATTGACAAACGCCGACCCAAAGCCAACGTAGCCGAAATCATGAATATTATCGGTGACGTAAATGGCCGCAGCTGTGTTCTGGTTGATGATCTGGTCGATACTGCGGGTACTTTGTGTCAGGCAGCCAGCGCACTTAAAAAAAATGGAGCATCCAGAGTCTCTGCTTATTGTACCCATGCGGTGCTGTCCGGCCCGGCGGTGGATAATATTATGGCATCCGAACTGGATGAACTGGTGGTAAGCAACAGCATTCCGCTCTCCACACGAGCGCGCGCATGTGATAGAATTCGCCAGCTCAATATTGCAGAAATGCTTGCTGAGACCATTCGCCGGGTTAATTCCGGTGAATCCGTTAGTTCACTGTTTGTGGACTGAGACTTAAATGTTACCGGAATCGACACTAAAGGTGCAGATTCGGGTTGAATATAAGCAGGTCGTTCCGGTCGCAGGAACGGCCTGTTTGTTTTGGAGAATAATGAATGAGTACTAGTTTTGAAATTAATGCCACGGCAAGAACAGACGAGGGGAAAGGTGCGAGCCGCCGCCTGCGTCGTACAGGAATGGTGCCGGGTATCGTTTATGGTGGTGGTGAAGAACCGCTTGCAATAGCGGTTGAGCATCACGTGCTGGCCCACGATCTGCAGAATGAGGCCTTTTATTCGCATATTCTGGATCTTAAGCTGGCTGGCAAGACACAGCAGGTCATTCTCAAGGATCTGCAGCGTCATCCTGCCAAACCCTTTCTGCTGCATTTCGACCTGTTGCGTGTGAGCGCCAAGGAAGCGATACGGGTTAATGTGCCCTTACACTTCACAGGTGAGGAAATAGCGCCCGGTGTTAAAACCGGTGGTGGTCATTTAATGACACAGATGAATGAGGTGGAAGTCAGCTGTTTACCAGCCGATCTGCCTGAGTTTATCGAGGTTGATGTATCTGCTATGGAGCTGGGTGATCATTTGCATCTATCTCATCTGGTATTACCTGGGGGTGTGGAAATTCCACTGCTGTCTCAGCAGGGTGAAGACCATGATTTGGCGGTAGCGGCTGTACAAAAGCTTGCAGGCGAAAAAGAAGTGGATGTAGAAGCGGTTGCTGAAGATGATACGGATGCAGCGGCTACCGAAGAAGAAAGCTGAGTGTTTTCTTAATTCAATGGCATAATAATAAAAAAGCGGCTTTTAGCCGCTTTTTTATTATTTGCCAATTTTTTATACTTTGCCTTTAGTCGGGTATTGGCTATTGGTTCAGATGGTCTCATCATCCTGGAATCCGCCCCGTAGCGGCCTTCACCCAACAGGTGAATCAAGTATGGCTACCATTTTGCAGGTATCTCATTGGCTTATGAGCTGCTCGAAACGGTCAACTGAAGAATCTGGGATCAAGACTGGAAATAGCAATTTTGAACACAACCATTAAATTACTGGCAGGTCTCGGCAACCCGGGTAAAAAATATCAGGATACACGGCACAATGCAGGCTTCTGGTTTGTAGAAAAAATTGCCGAACAGTACGGCGCACGCTTTAAAAAGGAACCCAGATACAATGTGCTTGTTGCCGGTGTAGAGATTGACGGGCATCCATTGCGTCTGGTGATGCCGCAGTCTTATATGAACCGTAGTGGAGAAGCGCTATATGGTCTGGCACATTATTATGCCATTCCGGCCGATGCCATATTGGTGGCGCATGATGATCTTGATTTGCCGGCGGGTAAAGTGAAGCTTAAAAAAGGTGGCGGTCACGGTGGACACAATGGCTTGCGAGATATGATTGCCCGAATGGGCAAGGATTTTGCCCGACTGCGTTTCGGCATTGGCCATCCCGGTCATAGAGATGATGTTGTGTCCTTTGTGCTGCATAAGGCCAGTGCGGAAGAGCGTGCAGCGATTATGGGTATACAGCAATCGACTGCAGACTGGTTGCCGGAACTGCTGGCAGGGGACTGGAATAAAGTGATGAACCAGTTGCATTAGCAAAGACTCTGCCGTTTTGTAATCAGCCTGGCTGATGCTTTATTTCAGACAATAAAAAAGGCCACCTTTCGGTGGCCTTTTTATTTTTTCCATTAAGCTGGCTTTAAGCTAGCGTATGGACTAGTCCCAAACCCACGAATAAGAAAGTTCAGCTTCGATCTGATGCATCGTGATTTTCACATCCTGGGCAGCCGGATTCAATGGAGAAGACGGGCCTGCTAACGGATTGCTGCCTTTTACGCTGTTGGAAGGTGTATACATAAAGGCAAAGTTCAGCTCATTTTTGTTATCAAACTTATGAGTCAAGCCAAAGGTAAAGTGCTGCTCAATGGTGGCGGGAGCCATGATGTTAAAAACAACATCTTCTTTGTTAACCGGTTGGTCGCCAATACTGTAGCCGGCACGTACCTGCCACTTTTCGTTGTAAGTGAACTGATAACCCGCTTTGACAACACCCATGTTGTCCCAACCAAAACCTGGTCCGTTGGTACCGCCCAGGCAGCTGCTTTGATCAGTGCCGCCGGCGCTTGGGCATTTGAACAAATTGCCCATGCTGTTGCCGATGGCGTCTACATCACTGTACCAGATGTACTGATAATCCAGTGTAAAGGCGTGCGCAGTGGAGGGCTGCCAGGCTAAACCGATAGTAGCGGTAGCCGGGATATCCATGTCGCCATCATTAGCAAGCATGTCGGCATAATCATCAAATTCAGACATGTAGATTTTTGACTGATAAGAGGCGCCGATACGCAGACCGTCCATAAGAGCCGCATCAATACCTACTTTAATACCGGCACCGTATGAATAATCGTAGCCATTATTGGTCAGGTCACTTGGCAGTTTGGTAAAACCGCTTTTGACAAAGCTTTCTGTAAAAGGAGCAAAAGTACCCAGGCCTTTAATTTTGATACGTTGTGCGGCCAGAATACCACTGACACCCACAGATACGCTGTCACCCAGTTTATGCGCATAGGTCAGGTTCAAAAAGGCCTGTGAATAGTCGATGAGAGTGTCACCGGCGCCAAAAACACCTTTCTGAGCAGCCGTATTATCGGGTACGCCATCAAAATTGGTATCAACAGGTACCAGGGCTTTGCCGCCGCTGCCATAATCGGTATTCATGCCACCATTGCCGTAAAGGCAATACCGAATGAGCTGACGTCATTGATGGGTTTGGCCCAGCCAAAAGTAGGAATAATGAAATAGTCGCTGCTGCTGCTTTGGCCTTCAGCAACGGCAAAAGGCTGTTGCGGGCCAAAAGGACCGGTGCCGCCAGCCAGAAAGCTTTTGTCGTCGGCTTCATATTTGCGTTTCGGGCTGAACAGCGCAGCACCCAGATCAATGCGGTTGCCGACATAAACCAGACCGGCCGGGTTGGTGGCGGTAATCAGTGAGTCCTGTGCAAAGGCAACGCCGGCGCCGGCCATACCTTTATTCTTGGTGCCATAGCCATGTGAAAACATGCCGTTGGTGGCGAAAGCGGCTGGAGAGGCTACCGCAAGAGCGATAGCCACGGCCGATAATTTTCTTTTTAACATTGTAAGTAATCCTCTTGGAACTATATTTATATTTCAGTAGATAGAAAACATTAAACTTTTATTGGTCACAGGCCGCTAGTCAAAACTATGCACTTTAGTGCAAGGCTTTAGCTGCTACACAATTATGGTAGTCTTGGAAGGATGAAT
>JAHXHF010000338.1 GCA_025656895.1 gamma proteobacterium symbiont of Bathyaustriella thionipta | reverse complement strand
TGGTGGGAATATTTTTCCCACCAGTTTCCACGTATTGCGCCCCTATATCAGGTATTATTTTCCGCGTATTGCGATATTATAGACAAAATACGTATTTATGGGGTGGGTATTGCCTTTTGCCTCATTGATCCATTAAGCCCGCCAGTCCCTAAAGATCATAAGAAATCTGCCCCCAAACGGAGCGACCGGGGCGCGGGAAGTCATCGGCGTAAGTATTGGCGGGGGCGGGCTCAACCAGATCCTCGTCCAGCAGGTTACGCACACCGGCACGCAGGGTCAGGCCACGCATACCGGCATTAAACAGGTTGGCGCTCAGGTCGATGGTGTGCTGGCCGGATAAGTCGCTGCGTGTATCCGATGCTTCCCGGTTTCGCTCACCGACATAGCGATACTGCGCTGAAAAGGCCCAGTCGTGTTGTGGTTGATACATCAGACCGACATTTGCCAGCCAGTTTATGGAACCTTCCAGTTGTTGATGGCTCTCATCCGATTCGGTATCGCTATAGGATAGATTGCCGTCCACTTTCCATTGACGGTTTAGTTGCAGATCCCATTCAAATTCAGCACCTTGCAGGGTGGCATCACCGGCATTGCGGAAGATACCGATAGCCGGCTCTTCTATCATATCTTCCATTTGGGTGTGAAACAGGGTGAAGCGCAGTACGCTGTCGGGAATACGGTAGATATAAGACAGTTCCAGTGAACGCTGGGTTTCCGGTTTGATGTCAGTTGAACCACCCAGAGTTGAATATAATTCGCCAAAAGTGGGTGGGCGAAAAGCTTCGGCATATTGTGCCTTGATGAGATGCGAGGCCGAAAGTTGATAGACTGCCGCCAGCCGGGGCGTGAGGCTATCATCCACATCACTGTAACGGTCATAACGCAGGCCACCGGTGAGGCTGAGCTGGTCGCTGATGCGGGCCTGGTCCTGCAATACCACGCTGAAATGATTGCGGCTGCGATTATCAACCAGGGGTGTGCTGGCGCTGACATCCTGCATTTTGATGCGAGAGTACTCCAGTGCCATCAGGATTGTCTGCTGTTGAAAACCCGTCCAGGTGGTATCGGCTTTGGCATAATATTCATTTTCCTCATAGTGAACATTGGCCAGATAACCGGGTGGCGGGGCGGGAAAAGGCGGCGGTGGAAGGATTAATATATCGTCCAGGTCATTGGTATAAGCACGGTAGCCGGCTATGAACTTGCTGTTTAGCTGATCTGAAAAATGAACAAGCTGGCGTGCTTCGGCCAGCCAGGTGCGGTTGGTAACTATTTTACGGTCGCTGGGTGGCGGAAGAATGTCATTTACACCAAAATAATCACCGTGTTTCTGCTGCAGATAGTTGGCACTGAAGGAAAAATCCTGGAAGGTGAAATTGAATGCGGCTGACTGATTCTCGCGTGATTCATTGGTGGGCCCGGGGGCGCTGGAAAAAGGCTGGGTGATGGGCGAATTGAAGAGCGCATCCGGGCCGGCGGTTACATTACCTTTGTCGGCATCCCAGCCGGCCAGGTTCAGCGAGGCATTCATGCCAGAATCATGGGCAAAGCTGAAAACAGCACCGCCGGTCCAGGCATCAATTTCACTGTCATAGCGCACGAAAGCGCCTTTTCCCACCTTGCGCATAACCAGATTAACCACGCCGGATAAAGCAAATTCACCATAGACGGCAGAACCCGGCCCACGAATAAATTCAATACGCTCGATCTGTTCGACCGGAATATCCCAGTAGCCGGCACCGTTGCCGGTCAGGGCGGAGTTGACGGCCACGCCATCGATCAGCAATTTCAGCTTGCCGGAAATATCCACCCGGCTGCCGCCTGCGCCCCGCACAATGGGGGTGTTGGCGCCTACTTTGGAAATGGACATATCCACACCGGGAATAAGCGTGACCGCTTCGCCTACGGTTCTGTAACCGCGCGCTATGATTTCCTCGCCGCTTAAAACGGTTACCTGACCGGGTGAGTCATCCGCTCCCAGCCAGTCCGTTTTTACCGCAATATCGGTGTCCATGAGGTTAACCAGCGTCAGCAGTGCGTCATCCTGTTCCTGCGCGGCGGGGGCGGCCTGCAGGGACGGGGAAATAGCGGGCAGAACCATACCAAGTAGTAAAGCGGCCGTAATGACGGGGCGACCAGTTTGGCCAGGTTCGGGTGCGAATGGCATAAATTGATGGGACATAGCCTGTATTTATAGCACTCGCCAACTGCTTTGCAAGGATGAAGGGATGCTGAAACTGACTTTTTTGAAGTCATTGTAAGAGAATATCAGCCCCTGTAATAAACGCCGGCTAACGATCCGGCTGATGGTGTTCAGCGCATCGGAATGATCCAGTATGAAATCGGCATGTCCGAGTATGCGCTTCAACATAAACAGCATGACATCATCCAGCATGCCGTTATCGGCCTCAACACCCAGCTGATCCGCCATATCATCACCCACCAGATAGCGAATCATATCGGCCGGGAATCCATCAAACAGGCTACCGGGCATCATGTAGGCCATATAGTTGATGAGTGAGTCGGTTAATTGCCGACCGGCTTCGCTCGGGCGTACCTGACGTTGCAAAATACGGCTGGTAAGTTCACGCGCCGTGCTTACATTGGTCGGCAGCAGTGATTCATGTACCCCCATGATGCAGCCCACCACGCGCCACAAATGCAAATAGGCCTGTGCCTGACGCTCGGACAAAGGCATATTAATTTGCGCCAGGCCATCAATAATACTGCTGGAAAAAGACATCAGCGTACCGGCCAGATCCTCCTGATTGATGGGTTCACCCAGGGTGGCCGTATCCCAGTCGGCCTGATGCAGAAAATAACGAATACTGGCATGAATCAGGCGGATTTTTTGTGCGCTGACTACGCCTTTGCCATGACCACTCATGGCTCCCGGAGCCATGACGTTCATGATGAACTGGGCGGTTTCCATAATACGCCGGTTCAGATTGTCAAATGACGGGTCATTCTGCCTGCTATTGGTCATGCGCCCGGTACTGAGCAATACCTGCGCGCCATCACCACAGGCGTATGCCAGGGGTAATGATTTGCAGAACAGCAACATGACAATTTCCGGCCCGACTGCATTGAATACCTGTTCACCTTCACGCAGCAGTTGTTTGTCGGCCCAGTCCGGCAATCCTTCGGTTTGCCGGAAATAGTCTTTCAATGGCTGTGGCAGGTCATCGGGAATGGGACTGTTATTGCGTATCAGCAGGTTGAAAATATGCTGTCCTTGCGATGAGCGGTCACCCAGCAGTGAGGCGATGGCGGCGTCCGCTGGCGGGTCAGCCAGCTGGCGCATGGGTTGCAGAACAGAATCGGGATAGTTTTCGCTCATAGGTTTTATTCCTTGCCGCTACTGCGATGTAAATATTGCAGCTTGTTCCAGGCTTCCGGCAGGGCCAGTCCTTCATCCTGTAATTGCTGCAGTAAACGCAAGCCCTGACTGTACATTTGTGAACATTGTTGTTCATCAAAAAAACCTGCTGCCGCATAAAAAACCTCATCCGGCTCGGAAAGCAATGTGGGCAGTAACTCATCGGCCTTGATTACTGAGTCAGGATCCAGCAGATCACCGATCAGCGGAAACTTCAACAGTTCAAAATGCGCGCGGCGGGCTTCCTCTTCCTGTTTCAGTTCATTTTGCGCTTTCGGGTCATCGGCCGCACCCTGACGTATGCTGAGCATGATGACGGCCAGCAATTGTTCGATGGCATTCTGCAACTCGCTTTGATCGCCGGCCAACAGACTGGATTTTTCCCAGGCCTGATCCAGTCGTGATTTAAGCTCCAGCACAACATCGGATTCAACCTGTGCGTCCAGGCTGGCTACTTCCATCACCAGTTGCTCAAAATCACGCATAAAGTCAGTCAGCTCCTGACGATCTTGGTGTTGCGCCCGTCGAATGCTTTCGTCATTAACGGTTGCGGCCCCGGCAGCGAATAAAGGATTGCCCTGCTTGCGTTGTAAATGCCGCTCCCAGCGACCCGGTAGCGGAGTGAATGCGGATGTTTCAGTCATTTTATAGCCACCTTTGCCGTGGGCAGGTCATCTTCATTGCCCAGCCACAAGGCAATGGGGCGGGTTTCGTGATTGCTGTACAGGGCTACTTTCACCAACAGGGTCAGAGGCACCGACAGGAACATGCCGATGGGGCCGAATACCCAGCCCCAGAACAGTAAGGATAAAAACACTACCAGCGTGGATAAACCCAGCCCCTTGCCCATGAAGCGCGGTTCGATCATATTGCCGACCAGATTGTTGACCAGCAAATAGCCCAATGCGGTCATGGCCATACTGCCCATGCCCAACTGAACCAGGGCCAGCAGGACCGCAGGAATGGCGGCAATGATAGAGCCGATATTGGGCACAAAATTGAGCAGAAAGGCCAATATGGCCCAGAGTACCGGAAAATCGACCCCCAGCCACAGCAGCCACAGCAGCCATAGCCAGACCAGAACCCCGGTCAACAGGCTGGTGTACATTTTGATGCGCATATAGTTTCCTGATTACCCCCATGGCTCAGCCATGCTCAACAACCGCTGAGGCATTGGAGGTGTACGTAGTGCAACATAAGCAAGCCTTGGG
>JAHXHF010000254.1 GCA_025656895.1 gamma proteobacterium symbiont of Bathyaustriella thionipta | reverse complement strand
TTATAAGTTATTTCTATCGGTAGCATGAGCATGCTTATGAATGGTTTTTGCCAAACAAGATTCTTAAAAAAACAGTGAAACTTCAGTTCAGCCAAACTCCGGATTCTATCCGCCTGGCGTTCAAAAATGATCGTTTACACGGGTAAACTTACCTTTTTAACCGGGTCTGGCAGATGTCAGAGGCATCCTGAATGGTTACGTTGAGTTTTTCTGCTGTCATGAAAGGGGAGCCTGTATGTTTCATTATCTGTTAGCGGTGTTGAGTGTGGTTTTTTTACTGGCGGGTTGTGCGACCCCTGGTGGTGCTGACAGTGAACGCGGCTGGATGAAGCCGATAGCCACCCGCCAGCAGCAACAGCAGCTGCAATTCAGCTACATGTATTCAGAAGAAAAGGAAATGTTGAAATCAGCCGCCTGGCAGTGCAGGCAAAAAGGCTGGGGCCGCCAGGCAAAATATACCGATGATGGTATCTGCATCAGCATAGAACGCCGACGCGCCATGGAATGTATCGCCACCACCAGCTGTGACATGTGCCGCATGTGGATGCAGTGCGTGGATGAATAAAGGGTAGCAGGATCTGTGAACGAATTACGTGACCTGGAGTTAATGCTGGATTCCAGAAGCCCGCTGATTATTGTGGAAACTCTGGAAGAACAGCGGCTGCTGCGTATCTGCCTGCAGATCAGTATGAAATCCATACGCCCCTTCTATCGCTGGAGCATCACCGAAGGTGTGCGGCCGCTGGGTATCGATGTTGAAGCGGATGCCGATACCATGGATCCGGCCAGCATCTTGCGCCACATCAAACTCAGCGCGCAGGCCGGTGTGTATATTTTACTGGATTTTCATCCTTATCTTACGGATGCGGTGCATGTGCGTCTGATCAAGGAAATTGCGCAGCAACGGGAATCCATGAACAAAACGCTGCTATTCGTTTCGCATGCCTTTCCGATACCGGCTGAAGTCAAACATTTCTGTGCCACCTTTGAACTGATATTACCCAATCAGGCACAGATTAAAAATATCATCAATGAAGAAATAAAAGCCTGGAGCCAGCGTAATCAGGGTGCCCGGCTGAAAGCCGACCGCGATGCGCTGGACAAGCTGGCGAATAATCTTGGCGGTATCAGTGTTACCCATGTACGCCGTCTGGTGCGCCATGCCATTGAAGATGATAATGCCATTACGCACAGTGATTTACCCGAACTGATGCGTGCCAAGCACATGCTGATGAGTCATGATGGCATCATCCATTTTGAATATGATACGGCTCGCTTTGCCGATGTTGCCGGGCTGGCAACATTGAAAGCCTGGCTGGAAAAACGCAAGCCGGCCTTGCTGGGTAAAAGCAGCCGTATTGATCAGCCCAAAGGCATTATGCTGCTGGGTGTGCAGGGCTGTGGCAAAAGTCTGGTTGCGAAAGCGGTGGCCGGGCAGTTCGGTCTGCCTTTGTTGCGGCTGGATTTTGCCAGTCTGTACGGCAAATATTATGGCGAGACCGAGAAGAATCTGGCGCAGGCGCTGCAAGTGGCCGAAGTCATGGCTCCCTGTGTGTTGTGGATGGATGAGCTGGAAAAGGGTATTGCACCATCAGGCACCGATGAAGGGCTCTCGCGCCGCGTGCTGGGCAGCCTGCTATCCTGGATGGCTGAGCGTAAATCGCCGGTGTTTGTGGTGGCTACTTCCAATGATATTACCCAATTACCGCCCGAACTGGTACGCAAAGGCCGGCTGGACGAAATCTTTTTTGTCGATTTGCCGGATGAAGACAACCGCCGGCGGATATTTTCCATACATCTGCGGCAACGCAATCTGGCTCCCGGTGGCTTTGGTTTGCAACAACTGGCACAGCACAGTGAAGGTTTTAGCGGTTCTGAAATAGAACAGCTTGTGGTTTCCGGATTGTATGCGGGGGCAGCCGGACAGCTGGATACCGCTATCCTGCTGGCAGAAATAGAACGCACACGACCACTGTCGGTGGTCATGCAGGAACAAATAGCATCCTTGCGGCAATGGGCCGCGTCAAGAACGGTGACCGCTCACTGATGAATACAACTCCGCATGCATTACTGGGCAGTTACCGTAACAGCCATGAACTTCTGTTGTCCTTTTACGCCGGCCTGTCCGCGCAGGATGCCAACCGTCAGTTTGACCCTGAACTGGGGTCGGCCGGCTGGTATCTGGCCAAAAGCGTGTGGCTGGAATGCTACTGGATCAGACAACAACTGCAGGGCGATGATGACCTGAGCGCGCGGGTTGAGCATTTATTCAAGCCGCGTAAAGCCGTTCCGCTGGTCGAACGGTGCACGCAATTACCGCCACAGGAACATCTGTTGAACTGGGCGCGGCAAGCTTTTGATGAAAACCTGATGCGGCTGGCAACCCCCGGCCGTTTGCCGGATTCACCCCTGTTGCAGGGACATAGACTGCCATATTATTTGCTGCAGGAACATTGTCGCCATTACGAGCAAATGCTGGGAGTGGTGAATCTACGCCAGTTGGCCCATTTTGACAGCCACCAAAGTGGTGCCCGCTGGCAGCCGGTACTGCCTGATGCGCAATGTCTGGCGGTCGAGCAAGGTCATTATCGACTGGGCGCGGCAGCCGCTTCAGAGTTGCCCTATGATAATGAAAGACCTGAACAGCTGGTTGAACTGAGTGCTTTTCGAATGACACTGAAGCCGGTCAGCAACAGTGCCTATGCCGCATTTGTAGCCGAAGGCGGCTATGCCGATGAAAGCTGCTGGAGTGAGGCGGGTTGGCAATGGCGTTGCCGGCATGAGGTGCAGCATCCTTTGTTGTGGCGTCAGAATGCGCAAGCTGAATGGCTGTTTGCCGGTTTGAACGGTTATTCAGCTCTGCTGGAAGAGGCTCCGGTGAGTGGTATCAACCAGCATGAAGCGCAGGCTTTCTGTAACTGGATCAGCGAGCAGGGCCGCTTGTTCAAAGGTGCGGTGCTGCCGCATGAATATCAGCTTGAATTTGCCTACCGTATGCAGGAACTGCAACAAACCGGCAGGGTGTATGACTGGGCCTTTAATACGGCACATCCTTATGACGGTTATCAGGCCTGGCCATCAGCGGATGCTGCAAACAAACTGCAGTCAGGATGTTTTCAGGTGTTGAAAGGAAGTTGTCTGCATACGCAGCCCCTGTTGAAACGCAGCAGCTATCGTTTGCTGGCCAGCGCGCAGGACCGGCATCGCTTCAGTGGTATGCGGCTGGTGCTGCCACCCGAGGCTACGCCCTGGTAAAGCAGAATGCTGCTCGCGGGACAGGTAATATATGGATATCAAACCTGATCAACACGTTTTACCCGTACCGATCCCGGGTCTGACTTACTGGCGTAAAGCGCACGATCCACTTGTGCCAGAATGGTGTCCAGCGTTGTGCCGTGGTCGGGTGCCAGACCCAGGCCAATAGAAATACCAGAATCAATTTTTTGATGCTGCATATAACCTTGCACAGCGGCATGAATGCGCCTGGCCATGTGTTCGCCCTGTTGCAGACTGGTATTTTCCAGCAACAGCACAAACTCATCGCCCCCCAGGCGGGCGGCAAAATCAGACTGACGAACCTTTTCGCGGAAAATTTGTGCGATATCCTGCAACACCTGGTCGCCCCGGCTGTGGCCAAAGGTATCGTTAACCGCCTTGAAGCGATCAATATCAATCAGCATAACAACAAAAGGAGGCTCGCCTCTGGGCAGATTGGCAAAAATTTCATCACTGAAGCTGTTTAAGGCGCGCCGGTTGAACAGGCCGGTAAGCGGCTCGTGGTAGCTGCTCATTTCACTTTTGTGACGGGCTTTTTCAACCTTTCCCATCAGGCTGTAGGCATACAGCAGAAAAATTCCGCCAAAAATATTCACAAACAATACGCCCATGGACATACTGTGTTGCCCCAGGAAGTAGCGTACACTCAGACATATCATGACCGAAGCAACTGTGGCCAGAATGCCTTCAGCAAAAAGACGCATGCCGTAGCGCATGCCGTTGCCCAGTACTACCATCAGATAAACCAGTAATATCGGTGGAATATTGTAAGGATCATTCAGCAGGGAAATACTGATAACCAGAATATCAATCCACATGGCCAGACGATAACGAACGGGAGAATACGGCTGCGCTATCGCATGAATAAAGCAAAAGCTCATCAGAAATAAATAGACTGCATAAATCAGGTTGAGTTGTTGCAGTGATAGAAGCGCGGGTTGAATCTCATCGACCAGATTGAAATAGGCCAGACCGAGAATAAAAAACAGCCCGCGCGTCATGTACTGAATAACCTGGTCACGCCAGCGCGGGCAGCGTATGCTGCCGGGTCGCCAGAAATGCCCGTAACGGTCACTCCAGTGAAGTTGATTATTATCTGCGAGGCGTTTGGATGGGGTTATCATGGGCAAGCGTGTGAATTCAGTCAGAAGCTGACGATGATGATGCTCGAACTGCGATGGCAAATAGGGAAAAATTCATGGCTGCTTGCTCTTGCGGATTGTACAGACACATGTTTAGCATAAATAGTGTTTGAACGAAAACGATTAAACCCTAAGAAAAACAATAATCTATATACTGTTCAGTGGACTAAAGATTATAATGCCTGTATC
>JAHXHF010000339.1 GCA_025656895.1 gamma proteobacterium symbiont of Bathyaustriella thionipta | reverse complement strand
CCAGCGCCCGGGCATTGCCGGGGTTGGTTTCCAGATGAAACACGCGCGAGGCATGCGCGTACAGCACCGGGTCTTGCGTGACCTGATCAAAAGAAGGCAGGCGAATAACGGTTTTATGCCGTTGCAGACCTTTGGGGCGCGCGTGCAGGGTGACGACTTGTTCAGCGCTGGCGGATGTATCCTTTGTCTGACAGTTGCTTTGCGAGGCGTAGGGATTCACCTCATGAGCCGGCTTGTTGGTCGCAGGAAAGTCTACTGAACTGGAGTCAATCAGTGTCCAGTCATGCGGCACCTGCTGGCGCATGAAGGCAGTGCCGGCAATATCGGTAATTTCACCGATGGCTTCACCCGCCGCCAGTCGATGAGAAACTTCCACCAGGGCCCGCTCGGCATTGCCGAACAGCAGCATATCGGCTTTGCTGTCGGGCAGAATGGAACGGCGTACTTTTTCAGACCAGTAATCATATTGCGCAATACGCCGCAAACTGGCCTCTATGCCGCCGATGATGAGAGGCACACCCTTGTAGGCCTGGCGCGCGCGTTGGGAATACACAATAACAGCCCGATCCGGGCGTTTGCCGCCTTCACCGTTCGGGGTGTAGGCATCGTTGCGGCGTATTTTTCGATCCGAGGTATAATGATTTACCATTGAATCCATATTGCCGGCGGTGACACCAAAATACAGATTGGGCTTGCCGAGGGCGCGAAACGCATCGACGCTGCGCCAGTCGGGTTGCGCGATGATACCAACGCGAAAGCCCTGTGCTTCCAGCAGACGACCAATCAGCGCCATGCCGAAACTGGGATGATCGACATAGGCATCGCCGGTAATCAGGATAATGTCACAGCTATCCCAGCCCAGCTCGGTCATTTCCTGACGCGACATGGGTAACACCGGTGCCGGAGCAAATTTATGCGCCCAGAATTTTTTATGAGCAAAGAGCTGGGCGTGCCTGGCTTTCATAGGGCGGTTCCTGGCGGAAATCTAACGCACATTATTGCATATCCCGATCACAACAAACCCACTGATAACAGGGGAATAAGCTACAGCATTTTTTTTGGCATAAAGCGGCTTGCGGTACTCATAAACATAAACTGTGAGAGCAGTGCTTACAGGATATGTTAATTTAGATCAGTTTTAAACTGGGCTGTTAGATAAAATTTTTAATAAAAACAGCAAATTGTAGATATTTTTTTAACTGGTTTGGCAGGTTTTAGTTAGCACTTTGCCAGGCATTTTATCTCTGATAACCGATAAGGAGCATTACCTTAATGATTAAACCGATTGGTTCGGACGAACTTAAACCCCTGTTTGTATATGATACAGACCAACACGCAGCCCTGACAAAAGAAGCCGAAAGTCTGCCTTCTGTCACCATCAGTTCCGCCGCCGCCGGTAACGCGGTGATGATGGGCGGTGGTTATTTTACCCCGCTGACCGGTTTTATGACGCTGGCGGATGCCATGGGTTGTGCTGAAAACCTGAAAACCACATCCGGTCAGTTTTTTCCGGTTCCGGTATTGAACCTGGTTGAATCAACCGATGCGATTGCCGATGCCAAACGTATCGCGCTGCGTGATCCTAATGTGGATGGCAATCCGGTGATTGCCATCCAGACCGTAGAATCCATTGAAGAAGTCAGTGATGCGCAAATGCAGCTGATGACCGAAAAAGTTTATCGCACCACAGATCCCGAGCATCCGGGTGTGGCCGCTTTCAACAGCCAGGGCCGCATGGCGATTGCGGGCCCGATTCAGGTTCTCAACTTCAGCTATTTCCAGAGTGAATTTCCAGATACCTTCCGCACAGCGGTAGAGATTCGTAATGAAATCATGGAACACGGCTGGAAAAAAGTGGTTGCCTTCCAGACTCGTAACCCCATGCATCTGGCGCATGAAGAACTGTGCCACATGGCGATGGATCGTCTGGGTTGTGACGGCCTGGTTATTCACATGCTGCTGGGAAAACTGAAACCGGGTGATATTCCGGCTCCGGTACGTGATTCCGCCATTCGTAAAATGGTTGAACTGTACTTCCCGCCGAACAGTGTCATGGTGACCGGTTATGGTTTCGACATGCTGTATGCCGGCCCGCGTGAAGCTGTTTTACATGCCTATTTCCGTCAGAACATGGGTGCTACTCATTTTATCGTGGGTCGTGATCATGCCGGAGTGGGAGACTACTACGGTGGCTTTGATGCGCAGACCATTTTCGATGAAGAAGTGCCGGAGGGCGCCATGGAGATTGAAATCTTCAAGGCCGATCATACCGCTTATTCCAAGAAGCTGAAAAAAGTCATGATGATGCGTGAAGCACCGGATCATAGCAAGGATGACTTCGTGCTGCTGTCCGGCACCAAGGTTCGTGAAATGCTGGGTCAGGGTATTGCACCACCGCCTGAATTCTCACGTCCTGAAGTAGCTAAAATTTTGATGGATTACTATCAAAGCATTAACTAAGCTACTGTAAAATATCAAAAAAGCCCGCCTTGTTGCGGGCTTTTTTGTGTCGGCAGATGTGCCGGTTTATGGCTTGATGTAGTAAGGGAAGGCAATACCCGGATTTAGTTCAGAAAAAATTCGTGAGTACGGTTTTGCTCCATCCATTGCATTCCAGCCATCTTGTTGCCAGATGATCGCCCCTTCATCCAGTGCGCGGGACATGCTTTGCAGGTATGAACCCAGATTTCGGTAGGCAAGCCTTCCCGCATCTTCCAGAGTATAAAGAATAAGCGGTGAGCCGGATCGCGGCTTATCTCCGCACTCCAGGCCGTACCATTCGCCCTCATACGAGAAAACCGGAATCCAGTATCGGGACCATCCCGAAAAAGGCGTGTTCGACAATATTCTGTATTGAGAAAGCGCTTCCTGCAGGGGTAAAAAACGATGATACCAGATAAATACATCGCTGCTTTCTCCGTTTCTCCATGACCACAGTGTTTGCAGTTCATCGGGAATAACGCAGGGAAAAGCCGCGCTGAGCCGCTCGAATTCTGCGGCAGGCAGGGCGGCTTGCAGTTGCAGTCCGCTGTTATTCCGTTCATGAAATGCGCGGATGTTTTCAAGGGCGGCCAGCAGCTGTGTGCTGTTGGCATGTTCAGCCGCTTGTTGACGTTGCTGATCCGTCACAACGGAAGTGCTGGAAGCTGAGTCCATACAGCCGGTCAGCAGCACTGAAAATAGCAGAACAAGAGGCAGACTGTAACTTGTCCGGATAAAAATAACCATACTATTCAATGTGATAGCGATCATTTTTTATGGGAAATGTCTGTTTCATTGTCCAGTTCCAATAGTTCCAGTCTGTGATTGCCACCGGGGTGTTCTTTAGAGGGGCCTTGCACCAGTAGAACCGTTCCATCGTGGATACCATTTTGAGTACACCAGTCATGGATATAAGGGTTCCAGTCGGCGCGGTCATCATCGACCAGAACAGGCAGTACGCCCCAGGAAAATTGTAGAACCTGGCAGGTCTGTTTGTCCGGGCTGAGCGCGACTACCCAGGAGGGCAGACGAAAGCGGGTAATATTGCGCGCGCTGGCACCGCTGATGGTAGGAACCATGACCGCTTGCGGAGTCATCCATTCCAGCGTGTGATACACACTGAGCGCAATCAGGTCAACCGATGAAGGTTGCTGGCTGCGTTGTTGCAGGGCCAGGTTCAACTGCTCGCGTAAACGCCAGTTGGAACGGCTGGGTTCGGTGCTGGCGGCAATTTTTGCCAGCATACTGACGGCCTGAACCGGATTGCGACCGACTGCCGATTCAGCCGACAGCATCACGCAGTCGGTACCATCTATGATGGCATTGGCTACGTCGGTGGCTTCGGCACGGGTTGGACGGCTGTGTTCAATCATGGATTCCAGCATCTGGGTTGCGGTAATGACCGGTTTACCGGCACGATTGGCGCGGCGCATAATGTCTTTCTGGGTAACCGCCATGGTTTCGATAGGAATTTCCACCCCCAGATCACCACGTGCCACCATCAGGCCATCGCTGGCTTCAATAATACTGTCGAGACGTTGCAGCGCATCAGAGCGTTCTATTTTGGCGATAATAAAGGGCTTATAGTCCAGTTTTGCTGCTGCTTCACGTACCGCATGCAGATCATCGGCCGAAGCCACAAAGGACTGGCTTAAGGCATTAATATTGTGCTCTGCAGCAAATTTCAGCCAACCTTGATCATTGCTGGTAAAAGCACCGATACCCAGATCAATACCGGGTAAATTCAGACCTTTGCGTGAACTCAGTTCACCGCCTACCTTAACTTCACAAATAACATCATTGCCTTCAATTTCAACCACTTCCAGCTGAATGAAGCCATCATTCAGATACAGCGTATCATTTCGGCGCACAGCATTGGGCAGACCCTGAAAACTGATCGAGACACGTTGCCGGTCACCCATCACATGATCCGTGGTCAGGCTGATCAATTCACCTTCCTGCAGGGTAAAGGCTTCTTTTAGATCACCGATACGCATTTTGGGGCCGGGCAAATCGCCCATAATAGCCACCAGTTGACCACTGCTGTCAGCCGCATCACGAATGCGCCGGATGAGGGCGGCATGGTAATCCGGTTCGCCGTGAGAAAAATTCAGCCTGGCCACATTCATACCGGCATGGATCATTTTTTCCAATACAGGACGGC
>JAHXHF010000197.1 GCA_025656895.1 gamma proteobacterium symbiont of Bathyaustriella thionipta | reverse complement strand
TTCATCCTTCCAAGACTACCATAATTGTGTAGCAGCTAAAGCCTTGCACTAAAGTGCATAGTTTTGACTAGCGGCCTGTGACCAATAAAATGGCGCTGGAAAATACCCGCTTGCGCCTGGACGGTTTTTTTGCCGACAATGCCAGTTTGGTAAGCAGCCAGATTGATGGTGATTATCAGGTTAGAATTGCCTTTCCCTATCCATGGAAACCTGAATTATGAATATCCTGATTGCGGATGATGAACAACCGGCCCGGCAACGGCTTATTTCTTTGCTGCATGAATTTGATGTGAAAGACAGCCAGATAACAGAAGCGCGCAACGGGGCCGAGGCGGTGCGTCTGTTTGCTCGGCAGGACATTGATATTGTGCTGATGGATATCCGCATGCCGGTCATGGATGGACTGGAAGCGGCACAAAACCTGATGCGTATGGAGCATCCGCCAGCGGTCATTTTTATTACCGCTTATGATGAACATGCACTGGCAGCTTTTGAGCGCAATGCAATTGATTATTTGCTGAAACCGGTGCGTAAGGAACGCCTGCAGGCTGCGCTTAAAAAAGCGGTTATCTGGAGCCGGGCACAACAGCAGGCGGTTACGGAAGTGAGCGAAAATGGTGCGCGCACACATTTGTGCGCGCATTATCGGGGTGGCATACAGCTTATCCCGGTGGACAAGGTTATTTATTTTCGTGCCGATAACAAATACATCACCACTCGTCATACCGAAGGTGAAATTCTGCTGGAGGAATCACTCAAACATCTGGAAACAGAATTCAGTGAACGCTTCATTCGCATTCACCGCAACGCACTGGTGGCGGCGAAAGAAGTGGTGGGTATTGAAAAACATGCCGATGGTCACAGTTTTATTCGCTTGAAACATGCCGATGATCAACTGGAAATTTCCAGAAGGCATCTGCCGGCCATTCGTAAATGGCTAAAATCCGGCAGCCTGCCGGGATGATGATGATTGCCTGAGGCTTACGCGCGGGTGTCTAAAAATTCATGCAGAAAGTACTGGTAACCCGGCCGCAACAACAAACAGCGGCCTTGTGTGACTTGTTGCAGGGTTCTGGCATAGCCACTTTGGCCATGCCCATGATCCGTATTCAGGCCCTGTCACCGGATCGTGCCGTACTGAATGAGTTGGCCAACCCTCAGACGGGCGATTGCTGGCTGTTTATCAGCGCCAACGCGGTACGCCAGACTTTGCGCTGGATGGATACAGATTCATTGCCGGAAGAAGTGCGTGTCGCGGTGATTGGCCAGGCAACCGCCAACGCACTGACAGATATTTACAAAGGTGAGCTCATTCGTGCTGACAGCCATTTGCCGGCCAATTCAGAATCCTTGTTGCAGCATCCGCAATTACAACAGATGCCGCATCAGCGTGTGTTTATTTTCAAAGGTGAGGGCGGGCGGCCATTACTGGCGGAAACATTGACCCGGCGGGGTGCCAGGGTGCGGGAGATTATCCTGTATCGGCGTCAGCCTGTTGAATACGCCACAGACGAATTGCAACAGGCATTGCAACAATCCACTGTTATACTGGCTACCAGCGGTGAAATTTTACAGGCCCTGCAAAAACAGTTTGCGCCCTGGAGCCGTCAATTAAAGCAAAAAACACTGCTGGTTATCTCGCAGCGACTGCAAAAACTGGCGTTGGAGAATGGCTTCAAGCAGGTTCTGTTAACGGCTCAGGCCTCGGATCAATCCATTGCTGATGCATTAAAATTAGTCATTCAGGGGTAGTTTTTGCTAATCTGAATGAATAGAGGGCATCTCTATTAATTCTGGGCATTGCAGATTGAGAATCAAAATGAGTCAGATCAAGGCGAAAAACGCACGTAATAGCAGGCTATTGCGAAGATTTTCAACGATGAGCTGGCTCATTTTGAACTCAAGCTGCTTGCCCATGGATTAATAGAGATGCCCTAGAGATGCCCTATAAGCCTGTGTGCTGGATCTGACAGCACAATTGCGGGGCAACAGCCACGAATTACAGAGTGACAGGAAGCGGGGAATGACAGAAGAAAAAAACAGCCACGAAGACGAGCATTCTGAAGCACCGCTCACGGTTACCGAGTCATTGGTGGAAGAAGCTGAAACGGTGGTTGAAGAGCCCGCTGAGCAGCCACAACCCTCATCGCTGTCTGATGATTCCATACAGAAGCGCGCCAGGCCGCCATCAGGACTGATTTTGAGCTTGCTGGCTCTACTGGCCGTGATGATGGGAGTGAGTGGTTTTTTTGCCTGGCAGCGCTTGCAGTCTGTTGGCAGTGATCTGGCTCAAGTGAATGAGTTGTTGCGGGACGCACAATCAAAAAATGCGCTTATGCTGGAGAAAATTGCTTCAGCTCGGAACAGTATTAATGAGCAACAGCAACGCTTTCGCTCAATGGAACAGCGCTACGCGGAGCAGAAAAAACTCATGGAAAGCGAATCCCGCACAACACGAGAAAGTCTGGCCAAAGTGTATGAACGAGTGGGTCGGGAAAAAGCGGATTGGCAGGTGGCGGAAGCTGAATACCTGCTGCAGATAGCCAACCACCGGCTGAAACTTGAAAGAGACAGCAGCAGCGCCCGTCATGCTCTGCTTTCCGCTGATGAACGACTGCGTGAACTGGGTGATCCATTGTGGTTCGATGTACGCAAACAGATAGCCGCTGAAATCAGTGCACTGGATCAAGTAAAAAAACTGGATATAGAAGGTTATTCGGCGCGTTTGAGTGCTTTAAGCACTGACGCAGACACTTTGTATATTCGTCATCTTGAGAATGATTCCGCAGCAGCCCATGAAAGCGACAAGACGACTGCTGAAGAAAGCGAAAGCGGTACGCTGGACCGGCTTATGCAGGATTCCTGGCAGGGCTTTCAGAAACTGGTGGTCATTCGTCGCCATGATCAGCCCCTGAATGCCTTATTAAGTGCAGACCAGCAATATTTTGTACGCCAGAATCTGAAATTTCATCTGCAGGCGGCCCGCTTCGCCCTGTTGCGTGCTGATCAGGCGCTTTATCAGGAAAGTCTGGATGCGGCATCCGGCTGGCTGCAGGAATATTTTGATCAGAGTGACGCGGCTGTTCAGGCAGACATTGATGCGCTCAAAGCGCTTAAAAAATTGAATGTGGCGCCACCATTGCCGGATATTTCCGCTTCCCTGCGTGTTCTCAAACAGCAACGGGAGGAAATACAGGCGCAGGGTTCTCACTCATGAAAGGGCTGCTGGGTCTGGGGCTGGTACTGCTGGCAAGCGTGGCATTAACACATGTGCTGCTGCAGGATAATGGTTATGTACTGCTAAGCTACGGTAGCTGGTCGGTTGAAACCAGTCTGGCTCTGTTTGCCGGTCTTAATCTGCTGCTCTGGTTGTTGCTATACGCACTGTTGCGTTCTGTTATTAACCTTTTTTCGGTGCCGGGCAGAATTCATAACTGGCGCCAGCAGCGTGCGCAGCAACAGGCGCAGGCATCCCTGATTCAGGGCTTGATAGAGGTCTCTGAAGGCCATTGGGCGGTTGCGGAAAAAACCCTGCTGCGCCATGTCGAACATTCCAAAACACCTTTACTGAATTATCTGGCCGCCGCCCGTGCGGCCCAGCAACTGGGTGAGCACGAACGCCGTGATGAATATCTGCAACGGGCTCATGAAAGTATGCCTTCGGCTGATATTGCGGTCGGCCTGACGCAGGCTGAATTGCAGCTTTCCCATCAACAGCTGGAACAGGCACTGGCTACTTTGATGCATTTAAAGAGCATTGCGCCACGCCATGCCTATGTACTCAAACTGCTGAAAAAACTGTATGTGCGCCTGCAGGACTGGGATGCGCTTAAATTATTATTGCCGGAGCTGAAAAAACGCAAAGTGCTGTCTACTTCGCAGTTACAGGATCTGGAACTTGAGCTGTACACACATTTACTCAATGCAACACTACAGCCGGGCAGTAAGGATGATGTACGTTCAATCTGGCAATCCATGCCGAAAAGCCTGCGCCAAAGAGCGTCCATGATTCATATTTATGTGCCCTTGTTGATACAAAGTGGTCAGCAGGAAAATGCCCGTACCTTGATTAACGAAACCCTCAGGCGTGACTGGGATGATGTGCTGTGTGAAATGCTGATGCGAATCAATGTCTCCGACCCGGCGGTGCAACAAAATATTGCAGAGGCCTGGCTCAAGCAACAGGCGGACAATCCGGTACTGTTGCGCTTGCTGGCGCGTCTTAGCCTGCAAAACAAGTTATGGGGCAAGGCACGCAGTTATCTGGAAGCCAGTCTGGGGGTTCGTCCGGATAGTGAAACCAGCCTTGAACTGGGCCTGTTGTTACAGCGCATGGGAGAAGAACAGGCTGCCAGTGATTGTTTTCGTGAAGGCCTGCAGTTGATGGCCCGCTATGAAATGCCGGAAATTCCGGCCATTATTGATCACACTCCCCTGGCGGTTGCGCCACCTGCAGTCATTCCTATGGATATTCCCAAAGAAGAGCGGCAGGAAGAATTACCGGAAGCGGATGCCGGGCCTGACGTGAATGAGTCAGGCAAGGAACCGGCCTGGATTCGGGAAGCACCGGTAGGTGTCAACATACTTTTCGCCTAAATGCTTCATTTAAGCAGCAAGTTTCATGTCAGCCCCTTGCTGGTTTTCATTGACAGGATT
>JAHXHF010000142.1 GCA_025656895.1 gamma proteobacterium symbiont of Bathyaustriella thionipta | reverse complement strand
AGTGGGTCTACGCAACGAAAAAGATCGGAAAAATGCACCGGTTTCCCATCACCGCAGTAGAATCAGCCTCCCCCTGTGTCAGCATAGTTGTCCGCACACCTGAGACTCTGCAAATATTCACAATTCTCCTCCCCCTTTGGAAAAGGGGGATCGAGGGGGATTTGACCAGCTCTTATTTCGGATAAAAGTATCGACAGTCGCCAACACGGTTTTTAGTACCTAAATTTATGGGTGACCTTCACAATTAAGTATTGTGTCCCCATAATTATGCGGTGCCATCCATTCTCCTTTAACTTCTTTTTAACCTGCTTTTCAAATCCATTCATGCAATAGCGATGTGGTCCCTATAGCACAGGTCTGCACTGGTATTGCGCAATGGCTTTTTATGATCAATTTTGAGTAATGCTGGTATCGCTTCTCCAAGCTCACACTTTAATTCATCAATACCATTGGCCTCTAAAACCAACCCAGGCAAATCACGACTGGTAGCCACAAACACTTTAGCCTCTTGATCATAGTTCGCCTGAACCTCAATGGTCACGGTTGCGCCCAGTCTGGACATCAATTTAGCGAACGGATAGCGTATCGGGTATTCCATATTGCTAACGATACCACATGCCCAACATTCATCAACCCCCCTTACTAGATACAAGAAACACCTAACACCGTCTGAAAACCACTTCTCGAAATGCCTTTTTGATAGTTTAATGAAAAATATATGGTAAGTATGCTTGCTTCCGGTATTGGGTAGGGTAGTGGGGTAGTGGGGTATTGGGGTATTGGGGTATTGGGGTATTGGGGTATTGGGGTATTGGGGTATTGGGGCCAGACCAGAATGGCACTAAGTTAAGGGCGATCAGTATAATCAGATCAGCAACTTAACTGCAATTTATCAATGACTTACGGATCACTAGATTCATGCAAATTCGGCTTAACTTAGTGCCATTCGGGACATGCCATTCGGGACAGACCACAGTTTTTAGTACCTAAATTCATGGGTGTCCTTCACAATTAAGTATTGTATCCCCATAATTGCACTTGTCCCCATAATTGCACTGTCTATCTGTAGCGGGTTTGTGGTGGCTTTGTGGTGGTGTGTTGTCCCAACTGCCTCATGAGTGTCCCACGGGCATAAAAAAAGGACTCGCTTGTTAGGCTAAGTCCTTGTTTTTACTGGTGGGCCATGTAGGATTCGAACCTACGACCAATTGATTAAGAGTCAACTGCTCTGCCAACTGAGCTAATGGCCCGAAGGTAGCCGGCCGGTTTTTTGCCAGGCCATTTAAATGGGGTGAGCGACGGGGATTGAACCCGCGACCACCGGAATCACAATCCGGGGCTCTACCAACTGAGCTACGCCCACCATTGAACAACTCGTTATGTCGCTTTAGCTGCAACCACAGGCCAAGGCGACAAAATCTGGCGCGCCCGGCAGGATTCGAACCTGCTACCCTCGGTTTAGAAGACCGATGCTCTATCCTAATGAGCTACGGGCGCAGCATCTCGTCCAGAAACTGGTCGGGGTGGAGGGATTCGAACCCCCGACATCCTGCTCCCAAAGCAGGCGCGCTACCAGGCTGCGCTACACCCCGAAAATCGTTTTTTTCTTCACTAAAATCAGGGCTGACCAGTGAAGAAGCGCAATGTTACGCAGGCTGCGCGTCAGAGTCAATCCAAAATAGGAGAATGTGGCGTTACAAGCGGATTAATTCAGGCTATCATTCCAGCTTTATCCATTGACTGATTTCAAGCTATGACTGCACAAATACTGGATGGCAAGGCCATCGCTGCCGATATTCGGGAAAATATTCAATCCGAGGTCAGGCAAATGCTTGCCAACGGCCAGCCACCTCCGGGACTTGCGGTGGTTCTGGTGGGTGAAAATCCGGCGTCACAGGTTTATGTACGCAACAAGAGACTGGCTTGCGAGCAGGTGGGCTTTTATTCACAACTGCACACATTAGCTGCCGACTGTACGCAGGAGGCTTTGTTGGCGTTGATTGAGCAGTTGAATAAGGATCCGGCCATCAACGGTATTCTGGTGCAGTTGCCCCTGCCACAGCACATTGATGAAGAAACGGTTACCGAACACATTCTGCCCGCTAAGGATGTGGATGGTTTTCACCCGTATAACATTGGCCGGCTGGTATTGCGCAGACCACTGTTACGGCCTTGCACCCCGAAAGGCATCATGACCTTATTACAACGAACCGGCCAGCAACTGGAAGGCCAGGATGCCATCATTATCGGCCAGTCCAATATTGTCGGTCGCCCGATGGCACTGGAACTGCTGGCGGCCCGTTGCACCATTACGGTATGCCACAGCCGTACCAAAGACCTGCCGGATAAAATTCGTCAGGCCGATATTGTTATTGCGGCCGTGGGGCGTGCGCATTTTGTTCAGGATTACTGGGTCAAGCCCGGGGCTACTGTGATTGATGTTGGCATCAACCGGCTGGATGACGGTTCACTGGCGGGTGATGTGGATTTTGACGCGGTCAGCAAAAAAGCCGGCTGGATTACGCCGGTACCCGGTGGCGTTGGGCCTATGACCATTGCCAGCCTGCTTGAGAACACGCTGCAAGCCGTTAAACTGGGCTGACATGGCTTTTTCCCTGGCTTGGAATCTTGTTTTCTGGGTGGTTTTCATCTGGTCGGCGTACGCACCTAAAGACCTCATGACCTGGTTTATGGAGGTGGCTCCCGCTCTTATAGCCTATACCCTTCTGCTGTGGACAAGAAAACGTTTCCCGCTCACACCACTGCTTTACCTGCTTATTCTGCTGCATGCCATCATTTTGATGGTCGGCGGGCACTACACCTATGCGGAAGTACCGCTGTTTGACTGGCTGGCCCAGATCAGCGGTGGTGAGCGCAATAATTTCGACAAGCTGGGACATCTGGCTCAAGGATTCGTACCTGCCATGGTGGCACGGGAATTGTTATTACGCTGGAACATCATCAACGGGCGTGGCTGGCTGAATTTTATAGTGGTTTGTATCTGCCTGGCCATCAGTGCTTTTTACGAACTGATTGAATGGTGGGTGGCGGCTCTCAGTGATGAAGGCGCGGAAGCCTTTCTCGGCACCCAGGGTTATGTGTGGGATACCCAGTCCGACATGTTGATGGCTCTGGTCGGTGCCATACTCGCCTTGCTAACGCTCAGCCGTCTGCATGATAAACAGCTGTCGCACATCCGTACCTGATTATGAAATTTACTCTGGATGAAACGGCCAGCCGCTATCTGATTCATTCCTACGAAGACGGTCTGGTTCGTATCAATAATCAATCCTGGCAAAGCAGCCTGATCGTCAGCCCGCAAACACTGATCAATAACTGGCGTCCCTCTTCCATAGAACAATTACAGGACGATGATTTTGCCGCTGTTATCGAATTACAGCCTGAGTTTCTTATTCTGGGTACAGGCAAAACACAGGCCTTTCCGCCCATCCGTTGCTACAGCAGCCTGATACAGGCCGGCATCCATGTTGAATTTATGAATACCGGTGCGGCCTGCCGAACCTTTAATATCATGCTGTCCGAAGATCGGCCGGTAGCAGCGGCACTGATTATTTAAAAATAGCCTCGACCGAGAAACCGTCTTTTTCCAGAATGCCACGCAAACGACGCAGTGCATCCATTTGAATCTGGCGCACCCGCTCACGCGTTACACCCAGTTCATTCGCCACCTGTTCCAGAGTGGAGTTTTCATAACCGTGCAGGCCAAAACGTCGTTCAACCACTTCGCACTGTTTGTCGGTTAACTGCTTCAGCCAGCAATCCAGTTTGTTGCACAGACCTTCGTCCTGCAGATGATCACTGGGGTCCTGCATGGCAGTATCCGGAATGGTATCCAGCAATGGTTTGTCGGCATCTTTGCCATAAGGCGTATCCACCGAGACAATGCGCTCATTCAAACCCAACATACGCTTGACTTCCGAAATGGGCTTGTCCAGTAACTCGGCAATTTCTTCTGAATTGGGCTCATGGTCCAGTTTTTGCGACAGTTCACGTCCGGCTCGCAAATAAACATTAATTTCTTTTACCACATGAATGGGCAGACGAATGGTGCGTGTCTGGTTCATGATGGCGCGTTCTATGGTCTGGCGAATCCACCAGGTCGCATAGGTTGAAAAGCGGAAGCCGCGCTCGGGGTCAAACTTTTCAACCGCCCGAATCAAACCCAGATTGCCTTCTTCGATTAAATCCAGCAATGCCATGCCGCGATTCATGTAGCGTCGTGCAATCTTCACCACCAGGCGCAGGTTGCTTTCAATCATGCGTTTACGACCCGACTCATCACCCTTCTGCGCCAAACGCGAATAGTAAACTTCTTCTTCCGCAGTCAGTAATGCCGACGCACCAATTTCATTCAGATAAAGGCGGGTAGCATCCAATGTGCCATCTGTACTTCTTGACTGCCTCTTGCTACCAGCCGATTTTTTTTCGGTACTTTCCCCGACCACTTTCGCAGCCATCAGAGTTTTTTCCTCTGCCTTACTCTGATTTTGTTTTGACCTGACCTTGGCTACTGCCATAACTCCTCCTCAATGAACGTTTTATGGCCTGCCGAAGCAGCCCTCGTTCTTTTATTTAGTGTCCGGCAGAAAACTCGCTATTTTCGAGGGGCTATGACCCCGCCCGCCGTCGAATTCAGTCAATTGCCTGCATTTTTGG
>JAHXHF010000245.1 GCA_025656895.1 gamma proteobacterium symbiont of Bathyaustriella thionipta | reverse complement strand
GGGAAAAAGATTTTGTTTCACTGCTTTTGCGTATGGTGGCTTGATGGCTGACTGTCAGGTTGATTTGGATTTCAGTGAAACTTCAGATAAGTAAGTTTGAACGCTCTGGTGAAGGGCTGAACAAGATCGTTATTCAGCCCTTCTTATACGAAAAAGCCTCTGATCTTTCAGGGGCTTTTTTGTTGCAGCATTAGCCCCCGGGGCTGCTCTAATCATTCACAGGATTCCTTATGTCTGAAATCAATATCGAACAATATAAAATTAACCAAGAGCCTTTTTATGAAGCACAAGGCAATGAAGTTGACTTGTACCAGGCCGCTTATGCCGCCCGTTTACCGGTTATGGTGAAAGGCCCTACCGGTTGTGGTAAATCACGTTTTATTGAATATATGGCGTGGAAACTGCAAAGGCCTCTGATTACGGTTGCTTGTAATGAAGATATGACCGCATCGGATCTGGTCGGCCGTTATCTGCTGGATGCCAATGGCACACGCTGGCTGGATGGTCCGCTGACCACCGCAGCACGCATCGGTGCTATCTGTTATCTGGATGAAATTGTCGAAGCCCGTCAGGATACAACGGTGGTTATTCATCCCCTGACCGATCATCGCCGCACCCTGCCGCTGGACAAAAAGGGTGAATTGATTGCCGCCCACCCGGATTTTCAACTGGTCATTTCCTATAATCCCGGCTATCAGAGTCTGATGAAAGATTTGAAACAATCCACCAAACAGCGTTTTCTGGGTATGGATTTTGATTATCCGCAAAGCCAGGTTGAAATGGATATTGTCAGCAAAGAAGCGAATATCGACACTGAAACGGCTGCCAAACTGGTCAAGGTAGGGGGCGCTGCCAGAAACCTGAAAGGACACGGTCTGGATGAAGGTATATCCACCCGTTTGCTGGTGTATGCCGCAACCCTTATGAATCAGGGTATTGCTCCGGTTGATGCCTGTCGTATGGCGCTGGTTCGACCCATTACGGATGATGCCGATATTCGCAGCACCCTCGATCATGCCATTGATGCGGTATTCGCGGAATAATTTCAGGCCTGATCATTCCTCTGTTTCTTTTGCCATCTTTGCGTGAGCTAACCCATGAACCCTGAACAAATACAAGCCTATCGGGATCAACTCAAATGCAGCTTCGGCCAGCTTGAAGATGTGTTCGACGATTGTATCAATGATGCTGTGCGCCAGCTCAGTGAACAAGGCGTTAAGGATTACCTCAAAGGCGCATCGCTGATCTGTATGATTGGTCGGGGTTTTGATCCGGTGCTGGTGTATCTGGAAGAAATGCCGAGTGTGGCACACAAGCTGGGGGAATCCACACTCAGCCTGGTTTCCCGGACTGTTTGGGATATGTCGCGTTCACCGAATGGCAATTCCATTCCTCATCTGCTCAATACGGTGGCGGAAGCGGCCAGAAGACTGGGATCCTGTGAATGTTTTGATCATTTTATCGAATTGATCGTGAACATGATGGAAGAAACCAGCAAATCCATCCACGGCAATCAGAATGCCACCTTTTCCAGCCCCGGCCTGCCGGAATTATTGCAGCAGATGCCTTATTTGCTGAATCAATTATCGCTGGAAGGACTGAAAAACTGGATTGACTACGGTGTGCGTAATTATCACACCCATCCGGATCGTCAAATTGACTATTTCAGCCTGCAATCCGCCGACAGCAAGGCCATGTTACAAAGAGAGCGCCATGGCACCCTGTTTATGGATAATGAACGCAACATGGATTTGTATCTGAAAGGTCTGTGGGATGCCAAAGACTATTTTGTGCCCTACTCTCTGGGTTTTGATGAACTGCGCAAACCCCGCCCCTATTTCGATCACCTGGGGATACGTGTGCCGGATGTTTATGATGACAAAAACGGCGTCAGCGGCATCGACCGCTACCGCGTTACCATCGCTCATATCGCCGCGCACAAACGCTGGACAGAGGCCATTATTGCCGATAACTTCAGTCCTTTTCAGCGTGTAGCAATAGAAACACTGGAAGATTCCCGCATCGAGTATCTGATGCTGAAGGAATATCCCGGGTTGCGTAAAATTCTGCTGGCCTTGCATCCGGAACCGGTTGAAGGTGATTGCGATACGGAAAAAGAATCCTGTGTGCTGCACCGGCTGGCCATGCTGTCACGCGCCATTCTGGATCCTCATCACACTTATAAAAATGCCTTCATTATTGATTTCAGAAAACGTTTTTTTGAAGCCATGGAAAAAGGTGATTCCAGTACCAAAGCCATGGCCGATATCGCCGTTTTGTTCACCGCCAGAACCCGTCTGCAAAGTGATCAGTCCCCGAATATTCGCTTCACTGATACCGAAGTGGACTATCGTGATGACAACCGCCACATGTGGATGTTTATTGAAGAAGGTGACGAAGAAGAAGCCTTTGATGACAACCGTGATGTGCCTCCCAACGAGATAGAACCCGAAGGCCTGCCGCCGCGCCATTACAAGGAATGGGATTACCAGTCTCAAACCTACAGGCCGGACTGGGTCAGTCTGTATGAATCACTGCACCCTTCCGGCAATGCAGCCGATATTGATGCCCTGCTGCAGAAAAACAGCGCCACCGCCAAGCGTCTGAAGCAGATTCTGGATACACTCAAACCACAGCATTATGTACGGGTACGCTATCAGGAAGAAGGCAGCGAACTGGATCTGGATGTGGCTATTCGTTCACTTATCGACTTCAAGGGCGGTGCGCAACCGGACCCGCGCATCAACATGAGCCACAAACACGACGGGCGTGATATCGCGGTCATGCTGCTGCTGGATTTATCGCAGTCGCTGAACGATATTCCCGATGGTTGCAGCCAGACAATACTGGAGCTCAGCCAGGAAGCGGTATCCCTGCTCGGCTGGGCGATTGAGCATCTGGGCGATAAATTCGCCATTGCCGGTTTTTCATCCAACACCCGTCATGAAGTGCGCTACCAGCACATCAAAGGCTTCAAGGAACACTGGGATGATGAAGTAAAAGCGCGTCTGGCCGCCATACAGGCCGGTTATTCCACCCGTATGGGCGCCGCCATGCGACATGCCGCGCATTACCTGCAAGCGCAGCAGGCGGATAAAAAATTACTCCTGATCCTGACCGATGGCGAACCTTCCGACATTGATGTGGATGATGAACAAACCCTCATCCAGGATACGCATAAAGCGGTTCAAGAGCTTGATCAACAAGGTATTTTTACCTATTGTATCAATCTTGACCCGCATGCTGATGACTATGTGCAGGACATCTTTGGCTCGCAGTTATCGGTCATTGATCATGTTGATCGGCTGCCGGAAAAATTGCCTAAACTGTTTTTGAGTCTGACCAAATAAGCGCATGAAAAACTCAATTAAAGTCACGGTTCATTTTTCCTACCAGGGCACCGAATACGCGCCCTCCATTCAGCTCAATCTGGATGAATGGATGCACAAGAAAAACGCCCTGCCCGCGCTGGATCTGCTGCTTGCGCAACAAAACAATATCGACACCTATTCCTATCTGTACGAAGTATTGCAGCAAGGCAGTTTTGTTTATGATCAGGCACAGGGACTGGCCGCCGATTTCTGCCATGAAGGTACTTTCAACCCGGAAGCCTTTCAACAGGCATGGCATCAGCAGCAAATCGAGAAACAGCTGGCCCGCATTGCCGAGCAAACCCTGGGCATCCACTCACTGCAGGAAAACCAGGATATACAGCAAGCCCTGATGCAGGCATGGCAGGCGGGAAAAGCAAGCTGCAAATAAAATAAAGGAAAGCATACCGCCATGAATCATCACACGAAAAAACCGGCTTATTCTTTATTCAGCCCGGCCGCCCTCATGTTGCTGTTATTTCTGAGCGCTTGCAGCAGCGCCCCCAAACGTCCTTTGTTATATCCGAACAGTAAAATGACAGCGGTAGGCAAGGCACAGGCCAGCCGTGATATTGATCACTGCATGCAACTGGCGCGAGACTACGGTGTGGCAGAAAACAAGGATGGAGAAGTGGGCAGGAAAGCCGCCAGCGGAGCCGCCATCGGTGGCGCCTCTGCCGGCGCCTGGGGACTGGTGCGTGGCAACGCGGCTGAACGCGCACTGGCTGGTGCTGCCGCCGGCGCAGCTGCCGGCGCCGTAAAAGGCGGCATGGACTCCAGCAAAACCAACCCCACCTTCAAACGCTTCACGCAGAAATGCCTGCATGATATGGGCTATGAAGTGATTGGTTGGCAATAGCCACTATTCAGCAAATAGTAAAGGCAGGGTAACGGCTCAGATTGCCACTGAAATCAGCAAAACTGTCAGATTAGATGAACTGCCCCGTAAAGGTAAGAAAGTACCGGAACTGAACAAAGATGCTGTGCGGGAGTTAATCCTGTATTGCACCCAAAAAAAGGATTGTCATGCTATTTGAAATTACAGATCAACAAACGCTAAAAAGGTTCGTATCAAAGTGGCAGCCGCGTGAACTTGAGGTTGAGCAATTTATAGTATCTTCTGATAGCGAAAATAATATCCTCGAAGCATCAATCTTTGGTGAGCCACTTTTAATTATCAGCAATCAAGTCAAAACAAAATTCAAAAAAAGAGCAGATATATTAGCAACTGAAGTTTCACTGTTTTTTTAAGAATCTTGTTTGGCAAAAACCATTCATAAGCATGCTCATGCTACCGATAGAAATAACTTATAAA
>JAHXHF010000054.1 GCA_025656895.1 gamma proteobacterium symbiont of Bathyaustriella thionipta | reverse complement strand
AAAAGGTCGAGGCATTGCTTCCCTGGAACATGAAGGAAGTATTATTCTGAAATGGGGTTAAGAGGGCTGATTCTTTGGCGCTTACGGTTCAGCCATGTCCATGCCGGGCATGATGGATACCATTCTCAATCTGGGGTTGAACTCGGAAACACTGCAGGGTGAAATTCAGCAAACCGGTGATGCGCGCTTCGGCTACGATGCCTACCGGCGCTTTATCCAGCTTTTCGGCAAGGTGGCGATGAATGTTCCCGATGAAGCCTTTGACAACGAGTTCAATGCGGTCAAACAGGCCGCGCATTTGACCGAAGACCTGGGTCTGACTGCCGAGCATCTGCAGGAAATCAGTGAGCGTTTCCTGAAAGTCTTTGAAGAACACACCGGCCGGCCTTTTCCACAGGATCCTTATGAGCAGCTTGAAATTGCCATCAAGGCGGTATTCGGCTCCTGGATGGGTAAGCGCGCGGTTGATTATCGCCAGCAATTCAATATTACGCCCGCTATGGCTAACGGCACCGCTGTCAATATCTGCACCATGGTATTTGGCAACCGTGGCAGTGATTCCGCCACCGGCGTCGCCTTTACGCGTAATCCGGGTAATGGAGAAAACAAACTTTTTGGTGAATATCTGGTGAATGCCCAGGGTGAAGATGTGGTTGCCGGTGTGCGCACCCCCAAACCCATTGCATTAATGCAGGAAGAAATGCCGGAAATGGCCCGTCAGCTGGAAACCTTACGGCAAAGCCTGGAATCACACTACAAGGAAGTGCAGGATTTCGAATTTACCATTGAGCGTGGCGTGCTTTATTGCCTGCAAACCCGCAACGGCAAAATGAATGCGCAGGCCATGGTACGCACATCGGTTGAAATGGTGGAAGAAGGCCTGATTGATAAATCGCAGGCCCTGTTGCGCATAGAGCCGCAACTGCTGGAACAACTGTTGTACCCGCGGCTGGATGCGAATGCCGATGCGCGTCCGGTTGCGCAGGGTTTACCCGCCTCACCGGGTGCCGCCAGTGGCATGGTGGTATTTGATGCCGACCGCGCCGAAAGCCTGGGCAAGGATCAGGGTCATGACATTATTCTGGTGCGCGAAGAAACCAAACCGGAAGACATACACGGCTTTTTTGCGGCACGTGGCATTCTCACCAGTCGCGGCGGCAAAACCTCACATGCGGCCGTAGTTGCCCGCGGCATGGGCAAGCCCTGCGTGGCCGGCGCAGAAGGCATCCGCGTGGATGTTAGCCGTCGTGAGGCTGATTTCGGCGGTCTGATGGTTCACGAAGGCGATGTCATTACCATAGACGGCAGTTCAGGAAATGTTTACCTGGGAGAGATCCCCATGGTCGAGCCTGATTTCAGTCTGCAGTTGAATCATTTGCTGCAATGGGCGGATGAAGCGGCCTATCTTCGGGTTATGGCGAATGCCGATTCTGCATCCGATGCTGCCAGAGCGCTCAAATACGGTGCGGTCGGCGTGGGTTTGTGCCGTACCGAACGCATGTTCAATGCGGTTGATCGCCTGCCGGTCGTGATTGAAATGATTGTTGCTGAAAATATGGCCGAGCGCCAGTCGGCACTGGATAAACTGCTTCCCATGCAACGTGCCGACTTCAAGGCATTGTTTGAAACCATGGCACCCATGCCGGTGACCATCCGCCTGCTGGATCCGCCCATTCATGAATTTCTGCCTTCCGAGCAGCAACTGCTGCAAGACATTGATCAACTCCGGCATTTGCGCGATTCGGTGCAGGGTATGTCGGTATTGGCCGGCAGCACCATGCTGTTACGTCCGCCGCAGGAAGCCACCGAGATTTCGGATTATTTGCGTGGCATGCTGGACGAACATCTGGTTGAAGAGGCGCTCGGCAAAAAAGAACTGATGCTGAAAAAAGTGCGTCAGTTGACCGAAACCAACCCCATGCTGGGGCATCGCGGCGTACGTCTGGGGATTACTTTCCCGGAAATCTACGCTATGCAGGTGCGCGCCATACTGGAAGCCACCGCCGAATGTGCCGCCAAGGATCTGGAGATACATCCACAGATCATGGTGCCGCAGGTCTGCACCAGTGAAGAACTGAAACTGATTAAAAAAGCTGTCGATCAAATCCGTGCAGAAGTTGAGCAGGCTTCCGGGCAAACGCTTAACTTCCGTTTCGGCACCATGATTGAGGTAGTGCGCGCCTGTATGCGGGCTGAATCACTGGCCAAACAAGCCGAGTTTTTCTCTTTCGGCACCAATGATCTGACCCAGGCCACTTTCTCTTTTTCACGCGAGGATGCGGAAAATAAATTTCTGCCGATGTACAACAAGTCCGGCATTCTGCGTGACAATCCGTTCGAAGTACTGGATGAAAAAGGGGTCGGCAAGCTTATGCAACTGGCGGTGCAATGGGGGCGCAAGATCAAACCCGATCTGAGCGTGGGCATCTGTGGTGAACATGGCGGCCACCCTCAGTCCATTCGTTTCTGCCAGAAAGCCGGGCTGAATTATGTATCCTGCTCACCACCCCGGGTTCCGGTAGCGCGTCTGGCAGCCGCACAGGCCTGTCTGCTGGAGAATGATGACAGCTAAAAGCAGGTAACTACTCAGCTAACCAGCGCTATCAGCGGACAATACTGCCGCTGATAGCGCATCCGCCTCACCACTCTGTTGCATGTGCTGAATACGACTGATAATGGAGGCGGCATCCATGCCACACTGACGGAATTGCTCTTCCGGCCGGGCGTGAGCGACATACTCATCCGGCAGGCCTATGTGCAGCAGGCGTCCATGAAAGGCTTGTTCTGAACCGGCCAGACATTCGGCAACCGCAGAACCCGCGCCTCCGGCTATGCTGTTTTCTTCCAGTGTTACCAGCAGGCTGTGTGTCTGTGCCATTTGTTCAATCAGCTGTACATCCAGTGGTTTGATAAAGCGCATATTCACCAGCGTTGCACCCAGCTCTGCCGCTACTTTTTCAGCTACAGACAACATACTGCCAAAGGCCAGTAAAGCCACATCCGGGCCTTGTCGCAGCAATTCGGCTTTGCCAATCGGCAAAGTGCTCAGGCTGCTGTCTATTTCTACGCCCGAGCCACCACCACGCGGATAGCGCACCATCGCTGGGCCGCCATATTGCAGGCCGGTCTGTAGCATTTGCCGGCATTCACGCTCATGCGCCGGAGCCATAATGAGCATATTGGGCAGAATACGGCAAAAACTCAGATCAAAACTACCGGCATGGGTGGGGCCGTCGGCACCGACCAGCCCGGCACGATCAACCGCCAGCGTAATATCCAGATTCTGCAAATCAACATCATGTGCCAGTTGATCAAAGGCGCGCTGTAAAAAGGTGGAATAAATGGCCACCACCGGCTTCATACCTTCAGCCGCCAGACCAGCCGCGAAAGTGAGCGCATGTTGTTCGGCAATGCCGACATCAAAATAACGCTGCGGAAAACGCTCTGCAAATTCATTCAGACCGGAACCTTCACACATGGCCGGCGTGATCGCCAGTACGCGCTCATCCGCCTCGGCAGCCTGACACAACCAGTCACCAAAAATACGACTGTAACTGGGACTGCAGACGGCCTGATCCATTTTGCCGGTATGCGGATCAAAGGGGGAAACACCATGATAGTTGCAGGGGTCATTCTCGGCCGGTTCAAAGCCATGTCCCTTGTGCGTTACCACATGCAGAAATTGCGGCCCGGAAATGGCGCGCATGCGCCGCAGGGTACTGACCATGGCAGGCACATCATGGCCGTCAATGGGGCCGATATAGGTGAAGCCCAGTTCTTCAAACAAAGTGCCCGGCAGTAGCATGCCTTTCATATGCTCTTCCCAGCGGCGTATCCAGCGCCCCAGTACCGGCAGACGCGTCAGCATGGACTTGCTGCGCTCTCGCACCTGATTATAAAAGCGGCTGGCCAGCAGGCGGTTCAGTGATTTACTCAGCCCGCCCACCGAGTGTGAGATGGACATATCATTATCATTCAGGATGACCAGCAGATCCTGATCCAGCTCGCCGGCATGATTCAGCGCTTCAAAAGCCATACCGGCGGTCAATGCGGCATCCCCAATTACTGCTACAACCGAACAATCCCTGTGCTGCTGCGCGGCCGCGACCGCCATACCCAGGGCAGCACTGATGGAGGTGCTGGAATGACCGGCGCCGAAGCTGTCATATTCGCTTTCGCTTCTTTTCAGAAAGCCGGACAGGCCGTCACGCTGACGCAAAGTATGTAACTGCTGCTTGCGACCGGTAAGAATTTTATGCGGATAGGCCTGGTGTCCCACATCCCATACAAGCTTGTCATGCGGCGTATCAAATACATAATGCAGCGCTACGGTCAGCTCTACCACGCCCAGACCGGCTGCCAGATGCCCGCCGGTTTGTGAAACCGTATCAATCAGATACTGGCGCACTTCATCAGCCAGTTGAGGTAACTGGTCTTCGCGCAACTGGCGCAAGTCAGCGGGAAGATTGACCCGCGACAATAAGGAATCAACAGCAGAGGCTTGTTTTTGCGTCATCAGCTCATGGGTTTGAAGCCGGATCAGGCCGCACAAAATAGCCTGTCGGGTGAAATTCGATAGCTTCCAGTTTAACCTATAGCAACAGAAATAGCTTGTCTATCCGTTTCTCCACTAGGGCAATCGGGCTTAAAACAGCTTGATTCTAGAAATTACATAAGGTATTAGGTGTATCCTTTTGAATAAAGGGTAGACGATGAACAC
>JAHXHF010000350.1 GCA_025656895.1 gamma proteobacterium symbiont of Bathyaustriella thionipta | reverse complement strand
GGCAGCCGCCCGCCCCCAATGGGTGGGTGAAGCGGTGGCCCTACCCACAAGCGGGCGCGACATGATGCTGGCCATTGATTTATCCGGCAGCATGAAAGAAGAAGATTTTCAGGCAGCGGGACGCATGATCAATCGTCTTACTGCCGCCAAAGCGGTGGCCGATGATTTTATAAAACGCCGCGTGGGGGACCGGATCGGACTGATCCTGTTCGGCTCCCAGCCCTATTTACAGGCTCCTTTAACGCCGGACCGTGAAACCCTGCGAACCTTTCTGTGGGAAGCGCAAATCGGTATGGCCGGTCAAAACACAGCCATTGGTGATGCCATCGGCATGGCCATCAAGCAGCTCAAGGATCATCCGGCCAATGAACGTGTACTCATCCTGATGACCGATGGCGCCAACACCACCGGCCGGCTTGACCCCATAAAAGCCGCCGACATAGCCGCTGAATACGGCTTGAAGATCTACACCATCGGCATGGGTGCGGATGAAATACTGGTACGTTCATTATTCGGTTCCAGGCGCGTTAATCCATCACGCGATCTGGATGAGAAAACCCTGAAAGCGGTGGCTGAAAAAACCGGTGGTCGTTATTTTCGCGCGCACAATTTCAAGGAACTGGAACAGATTTACGCACTGCTGGATGAACTGGAACCGATCAAACAGGACAAACTGTTTTACCGTCCGGTCAAGGAATTGTTTTTCTGGCCTGCCGCCATCGCCCTGTTGTTATTACTGTTGTGGCCGCCCTTGCGGGCAGCCCGGGGAGCAAACACATGAACCTGACCTGGCTCAGACCTGAATGGTGGCTGGCTGTCATTCCACTGGCCATTGTCATCTTTCTGTTGTGGCGACATAACAGCAGCACCAATCGCTGGCAAAAAGTATGTGATCAATCGCTGTTGCCTTATATCACCACCGGCTATAACGGCCGCACTGGCCAGCACTGGAAACGGCCACTGATGATCGCGCTGCCGGCTTTGCTGATGATTACCGCACTGGCCGGCCCGGCGCTGGAAAAACCCACCCGGCAGTTATATACCGATCAATCCGCGCTGGTTATTCTGCTGGATTTGTCACGTTCCATGAATGCCGCCGACATCAAACCCAGCCGGCTGCAACGCGCGCGTTTCAAAATTACCGATTTGCTGCGACAAAGACCGGATGGACAAACCGCACTGGTTACTTTTGCCGCCGAGCCTTTTGTAGTTACGCCTCTGACCACCGACACGGCTACGATTGAATCGCTGTTGCCCTCCCTGAATACCCGGATTATGCCGGCTCAGGGCAGCCGCCCGGACCGTGCCGTGCGCGAAGGCATTAAACTACTGCAACAGGCGGGCATGGCGCAAGGACGTATTTTATTGCTGACCGATGGCATGAACACAGAGGCGGCCGATAACATCGGTGAACGGATGGATGCCTCCCCTTATCAACTGGATATTATCGGTATAGGCACGGCGCAAGGTGCACCCATTCCGGATCGTGCCGGCTATCTGAAACAGAGCGACGGCAACATGATTATTGCCAGGCTGGATGAATCCACTCTGCAACAGGCAGCGCGTGCGGCTCATGGCCATTACCAATTAATGAGCAGCAGTAACCGCGACATTCAAACAGTTCTGTCACGCATGACTGCCAACACTCCCTCCAAAGATGACAGCGAACGTCAGGCGGTGGTGTGGAGCGACATCGGCTATTGGTTGCTGCTGCCCGCCCTGCTGTTTTCCCTGCTGTTATTCCGCCAGCCCGGTCTGATGGCCCTGGCTATTCTGATTAGTCTGCCAATGCGCCCGGCACTGGCCTATGAATGGCAGGACTTATGGGCCACGCCCGACCAGCAGGGTGCAAAACTGATGCAACAAAATCAGGCAGCCGCAGCACAGGCCCGTTTTCAAAACCCGGACTGGAAAGCCGCCGCCGCTTATCAGGCCGGTGATTACGCCAGCACCCTGAAAACCCTGGACAAACCCGATAATGCCGACGACTGGTACAACAAAGGCAATGCCTATGCCCGCCAGAATGCCTACAAAGAAGCGCTGGCCGCTTATGAAAACGCGCTTAAGCAAAATCCGGCTGACGAGGACGCCCAATACAACAAAAAACTGATTGAAGATTTGCTCGAACAACAGAAAAAACAGCAGCAGAAGCAACAGCAACAGCAACAGCAACAGCAAAAAGAATCCGATAAAAAAGACTCATCACAACAGTCTGATAAAAAGCAGGAGCCGTCTTCAGCCAATCAATCCCGGCAGAAGGACGGGCAGCAGGGCGATCAGCAAAAACAGGATCAAAAGCAATCCTCGAATAAGAAAAACCAGTCATCCGCTAAACAGGGGCAGCAGGACTCACAACAGCAGAAACCATCACAGGATTCCCAAAACAGTGACTCGCAACAGGCATCATCCTCTGACCAGAGTCAGAATCAGTCTGCTTCTGACAAGCAGAAGGAAGAAAAATCCAAATCCAGCTCATCGTCTTCCTCTGAAGCGGAAGAGATAAAAAAACAGCCACAAAAATCAGCCGCAGGCGAACAGGAAAAAGACAAACAAAAGCAGCAACAGGACAAGGCGGCCATGCAACAAGCCATGCAGGCCGAGCAAAAACAGGCGGATAAAGCCGAACAGCAGGCTTCCGCCGCCAAAGCCGCAGCCGCCCGGGAACCGGAAGCCGCCCGGCAGCAAAACAAACAGGACGCCAATGCCGCTGTCATGCGTCCGCAGGCCGATGAAGAACACAGTGAAGCTGAACGCTGGCTGCGGGAAATCCCGGATGACTCCGGCAGTTTTCTGCAACGTAAATTCCGTTATCAATATCGCACCCGTGATACCCATCCATCTGAAACACAAACCTGGTGATTACAATGAAAATTCGATTTTTTCTTATCGGCCTTTTATTACTGGCATCCAGTCAGGCGGCACTGGCGGCGGTACAAGCCAGCGTTGACCGTAAGCACATCAACTTTAATGAAAGCTTCAATCTTGTTATTAACCTGAGTGGCGACAGCAGCGGTGAACCGGATCTGCAAGAGCTTAAGAAGAACTTCGAAGTACTCAGCACCTCGCAGAGTTCTTCTTACCAATGGATTAATGGTGATGCCAGCCATAACAAACAATGGAAAATCAGCCTGATGGCCAAACAGCCCGGCCAGCAAAGCATTCCGGCCATTCCGGTAGGTAGCGAACAGACACGCGCCATCCCGATACAGGTCAGTGATGCGCCGCCTGCCGGCAAAAAAGACAGCAGTGGCAAGGCACAAAATTTAATGCTGGAAACCTCGCTTTCCGCCCGCCAGACCTATGTGGACAGCCCGATTGTTTTAAGCGTACGCATTGTCAGTCGCGTCAATATCAATTCAGCCTCGCTGAGCGAGCCGGATGTGGCCGGTGGTTCGGCACTGGTTGAACAACTGGGGGATGACAAACGTTACGAAACCGTGCGTGACGGTCTGGCTTACACCGTTATTGAGCGCCGCTACGCCATCACCCCCAAAGCGGCCGGTAACATGAGTATCGCGCCGCTGTTATTTCAGGCCCGGGTGGTCAGTTCAAGTGGACGTTTTGATTTGTTCAGTCGCAACACCGCCTTGCGCCGTTTACGCAGCCAGGCCCAGCAAATCAAGGTGCTGCCACCACCCGACATGCCAGCCGGTCGATACTGGCTGCCAGCCAAACAACTCAGCCTGGTTGAAAACTGGTCGCTGGACAATGGCACGATTAAAACCGGTCAGCCCATCACCCGTATCATCATGCTGAGTGCGGAAGGCATTTCCGCCAAACAATTACCGGATATTCCCAACGGCAAAGTCGACGGGCTTAATGTGTACCCGGATAAAGCCGAGTTGAACACGCAAACAAGCGACCAGGGTTTTATTTCCAGCAAGCAGCAAAAGATTGTTTATATTCCCTCAAAGACGGGTTCTCTGACACTGCCGGCTATTGAAATTCCCTGGTGGGATACTGAAAATAAAAAATGGCAAAGCGCGCGTCTGCCGAAACATACCATTCAGGTAGCTGCCGGCAGCGGCAGTGTGGCTGCCAATACTGCCACAACAGCCGCCGCAGTCATACCCGCGAGCGCGGACACAAGCATTCAGCAGCCGGCTGCAGCGCCGCAACAGACCGCCGAAAAGGCATCCGCCAGCCAAACACAAAAGCAGAGGCCGCTCACGGATAATCCTTTTTTCTGGAGTACGCTGCTGTTGGCGGTGGCCTTTCTGCTAACCCTGATCATACTGTTACGACGCAAACCGCAAGCTGTGGAACAGCCACACAAGCCTGCAAACGGCCATTCGGTCAACCGGGCGGCGCGTAAAAAAGCCCTGCTGAACATCAAACAGGCCTATGAAAGCAATGATATGGATGCAGCGGCCAAAGCATTGTTATGCTGGGGCGAAGCCGTCTGGCCGCAGCAGCCGCCAACCAGCCTGGGAAATCTGGCACAACGGGTTGATCAGGAATCGGCTGACTGGATCAAAAAGCTGGAACAGGCTCGCTACAGCCCCGACAGTACCAACTGGCGCGGGGTGCCCTACTGGCAGAACATGCAGACCCGGGAAGAAATGCAATTACAACACGGCTATCAGGATAAGGTCATTCAGCCTTTAAGGCCTTCCTGATCTGGCTGACAGCGTGGTGTTTTTAGGAAAAAAACGCGTAACTACTCAGCGTAAATAATAAAAAAAATTGCTTGACACGCTTTTGTCGCTATTTTGGGGTTTCCAACCAGCGTGGCTGGCGATAATA
>JAHXHF010000027.1 GCA_025656895.1 gamma proteobacterium symbiont of Bathyaustriella thionipta | reverse complement strand
ATCGTGTAGCACTGAGTGCGCGACCACTACCCAGGCCCTTATATCAGCCGGGCAATCCCATAAACAGCATCAGTGATGAAGAAAAAACAGAACTGTTGCGCATGATTGATCGTGAGGCGCGGGCTCAGGACGTGCGTGTTCAGCAGGTGATGGCCAGTCTGGTGGCCGCCCGGGATGTGGTGTTGATTGTATCGGATGACGGCCATATGTCAGCCGATGTGCGCCCTATGGTGCGTTGCCAGGTGAGTGTGATTGTTGAGCATCATGGACGGCGTGAGCAGGGTGGTGCCGGTGGTGGCGGACGTTTTATGCTGGACGAGCTTGTGCGTAGTCAAAAGCCACAGCAACTGGCGCGCGAAGCCGTGCGTATGGCGCTGGTTAATCTGGATGCGGTGGCGGCACCTGCCGGTAGTATGCCGGTTGTGCTGGGTCCGGGCTGGCCGGGAGTACTGCTGCACGAAGCGGTGGGACACGGGCTGGAAGGTGATTTTAATCGTAAGGGCACTTCGGCCTTCAGTGGACGTATGGGAGAACAGGTAGCCTCCCCTTTGTGTACCGTTGTGGACGATGGCACTCTGGCCCAGCGTCGCGGCTCCCTGACGATTGATGATGAGGGCTGTGAAAGCCAAAATACGGTGTTGATTGAAAAGGGTGTTTTGAAAAATTATATGCAGGATAAATTGAATGCCCGATTAATGGGCATGCAGCCGACCGGCAATGGTCGGCGTGAATCCTACGCTCATCTGCCCATGCCGCGTATGACCAATACCTACATGCTGGCAGGCGAACATGATCCGGCAGAAATTATTGCTTCGGTCGAAAAAGGCTTGTATGCGGTCAATTTTGGTGGTGGCCAGGTCGATATCACTTCCGGAAAGTTTGTATTCTCGGCCAACGAAGCCTATTTAATTGAAAATGGCAAAATTACCTCTCCGGTAAAAGGCGCTACCCTGATTGGTAACGGCCCCGAGGCCATGAACCGCATCAGCATGGTCGGTAATGACCTGCAGCTGGATGATGGCGTAGGTGTGTGTGGCAAGGAGGGGCAGAGCGTACCGGTTGGCGTGGGCCAGCCCAGCCTGCGTATGGATGACCTGACGGTAGGAGGCACCAGCGCATGAATGATCTGCAACAGCCAGCCGGACAGGCTTTGTTTGATAGCCGCCAATTGATTGATGACTACAAAGAGGCTGTCTCCAGTGTACTGAAACAGGCCGGGAGCCGGGGCGCCGGGCAGGTTGAAGCCGGGGTTAGCAGCAGCAGTGGTTTATCTTTGACGGTACGTATGGGGGACGTCGAAACCATTGAACGAATTCGGGATAACGCCTTCGCCGTCAGTGTTTATATCAAGGGTCAGAAAGGTTCAGCCAGCAGTACCGATATTTCACCGCATGCGCTGACACAAATGGTGGAAAAAGCCTGCAGTATTGCACGCCACAGCATGCCGGATTCATGTGCGGGGCTGGCGGACGCCGAGCGTCTGGCCCGTCATTTTCCTGATCTGGAACTGTATCATCCGTGGTCGCTGGATATTGATCAGGCCAGCCGCATCGCTTTGCAATGCGAACAGGCTGCGCGCCAGGTCAAGCGGGTAAGTAACTCTGAAGGGGCCAGCTTGAATACCAGTCAGGGAGTCAGCGTATACGGTAATAGCCAGGGTTTTCTAGCAGGTTCTGCCGCTACCCGCCACAGTCTCAGTTGTTCCGTGATTGCACAGCAGGACGGGCAGATGCAAAGCAATTACTGGTACAGCAATGCGCGTTCAGCCAAAAACCTGCAAAACCCGCATGAGATCGGACAACAGGCCGGGCAGCGAGCGGTAGCGCGTCTGGGTGCGCGTTCTTTGTCTACCCGTCAGTCAGCCATTATTCTGCAGGCCGATGTGGCTAGCGGTTTATGGCGTCATCTGATTGCCGCCATCAGCGGCTCCAGTCTTTACCGCGGTGCCAGCTTTTTGCTGGACTCGCTGCATCAAAAACTTTTTCCATCATTTGTGCAGGTGTATGAAGAGCCCCAGCTTATCGGTGGAGTGGCCAGTTCAGCCTATGATAATGAAGGCGTAGCCACCCGCCATCAGGACTTTATCAAAGACGGTATCCTGCAATCCTGGGTGTTGGGCAGTTATTCGGCGCGTAAGCTGAAATTGCCGACAACCGGTAATGCCGGCGGGGTACGTAATCTTATGGTCAAGCCGGGTGATCAGAATTTAAGCGCACTGCTGCGTGAAATGAACAGTGGCCTGCTGGTTACCGAAATGATGGGGCAGGGCGTTAATCTGGTGACTGGTGACTATTCACGCGGCGCGGCCGGCTTCTGGGTAGAAGGGGGCGAAATTCAATATCCGGTGGAAGAAATTACGATTGCTGGAAATTTGCGGGATATGTTTGCAGGCATACAGACGATCGCTAACGATGTGGATAGGCGCGGTAATATACAAAGTGGCTCAATATTGATTAACCGGATGACGATCGCTGGAAATTAACCCCGGCCTTCGGAAAAGCGTAAAGAAAGATCAATCGCACTGATATTTTTTGTCAGTTCTCCGATGGAAATATCATCAACACCGGTTGCGGCTATGTCCTGAACACTATCAAGACAGACATTTCCGGAAGCTTCCAGCCGGGCCCGGCCCTGGGTCAGACGAACAGCCTGACGTAGCTGTTGCGGGTTGAAATTATCCAGCAGCATGTGCCGCGCGCCCTCATTCAGGGCAATTTGCAGTTGCTCAAGATTTTCAACCTCGATTTCTATCGGAATCTGTTCATCAATGCTACGAGCTGCGCCTAAAGCCTGGCGGATAGAGCCGGCGGCTGCGATATGGTTTTCCTTGATCAAAATGGCGTCATACAGGCCGCTGCGGTGATTATGTCCGCCCGCACAGCGTACCGCGTATTTCTGCGCCAGTCGCAGGCCGGGCAGGGTTTTGCGGGTATCCAGAATATGTGCCTGGGTCTGCGCTACAGCCTCCACATAACGGCGTGTCAGGCTGGCCGTGGCTGACAGGGTTTGCAGGAAATTAAGCGCACTACGCTCACCAGACAGCAAAGCACGACTGTTGCCGCGCAAGGTGCATAAGAGGCTATCGGCAGCTACCGACTGACCTTCTGTAACCTGCCATTCAACTTGAATAGAATCATCCAGTTGCCGGAAGACCTCGTCAAACCAGGGGCGACCACAAATAACGGCGGATTGCCGGCAAATGAGCTGTCCTTCACTGACCGCATGAGGCGGAACCAGTTCTGCAGTGAGGTCGCCAGCGCCAATATCTTCAAGCAGTGCCTGCCGAACAGTGTCTGTGATGCCGGCCGTTGAAAGCCGCTTCAAGCACTAACCTCAAGCAACTCTACTTCAAACACCAGGGTGGCGTTGGGTGGAATGACACCCCCGGCACCGGCCGCACCGTAACCCAGCTGCGGTGGAATGGTCAGTTTGCGTGTGCCGCCCACTTTCATGCCCTGAACCCCTTCATCCCAACCACGAATAACACGGCCACCACCGAGGGGAAACTGGAAAGGTTCATTGCGATCTTTGCTGGAATCAAATTTACTGCCTTCCTGCAGCCAGCCGGTGTAATGCACACTAACGGTTTGGCCGGAAGCGGCTTCCGTACCCTCTCCGATGACAAGATCCAGTATTTTCAAGCCGCTGTCGGTCATTCTTTCACTCATAATATTTTTACTCTGCTATCCATCAGAAAATTCAGCTCTGAGGTTACTATTGGGCGGTGTCGGTTTCGTTGCTGGCGGTGTTTTTCAAGGCTTGCATCATGGCATTCAGGGCGCGATCCATCAGTGGTACGCCCACATCTTCCAGCTCTTGCACCGTATTCTGACGGAATCGCAGAGCCAGGCCTTGCAGGGACATATCGGCAATTTTCTGTCCTTTGCGATTCACAAACATATAGTTGCCGGTAATGTCGCTTTTCCATGAAAGTTTGGCACGTACTTTGTTGCCATCCTCTTCAATTAAATCAACCCAGGTGCCTACCTCAAGTGCCTGAGCTTTTTCGGTAAACTCATCATTGGCGGCCAGATCGGACTCATTGCTGTGCTCATCTTCCAGCACAATTTCATCCAGAAAACTACTGGCGAGGCGGGATGAAGCCGGTTTGGAGGTGGGTTTACTGGCAGCCTGCGGTTTGGAGCCGGAAACATCGGCCAGTTCCGGAATATGATGAGAATCCTCATCTACATCAATAACAATCTCGGTATCCGATTCAAGCGTATCCAGGCGTCGTCCCAAAGGACTCATTTCAACCTTTTTAGCCGGTTTTTCAGCAGCCGGTTTGGTGGGCGGTGGTGGTGTCTTGCCCTCAACAATAGCTTTGGATTGTTTGAGACAGTTGATATGTGCGGTTTGCAGGTCTTTGAAGACACGAGCCATTTTGTGCTGGTCGTAGGAAATTCCGCTTAAACCAGCACGCAATTCACGTAATAACTCGGGAATAATCTTGAGTAATTTTTGCCGATCTTCATAGTTGGATTTAGGATGTACACTCCAGATCAGGTCATCCATACGCAGTATGGCATTTTTCCATTCATCGCTATCCACTCCCTTGCGCAGATAGCTGAGCAACAACACGTCCTTCCAGCCGTCCTGTAACAGATTGGCCACCGCTGCCGGCATTTCCGGGTAGTCTTTCAAACGTTGATGAATTTCGGTGGCAACCTGGCGTTTGGCGGCGTTGAGCTGTTCTTTACCGCGTACCTGGGTGACACGTTGTTCAGCGACTTCTGCACTGCGAACCTCGCGG
>JAHXHF010000307.1 GCA_025656895.1 gamma proteobacterium symbiont of Bathyaustriella thionipta | reverse complement strand
ACAGGCATTATAATCTTTAGTCCACTGAACAGTATATAGATTATTGTTTTTCTTAGGGTTTAATCGTTTTCGTTCAAACACTAGTTACGAAATAAATTCGGAAATTTACATATGACCACTGGCACAGAAACAACCGATACGGCTTCAGCAAACAAACGGGTACGCTCAGGGACCATTATCGTTTTGCTGATTATTTTGTTGCTGCTGGCCTGGTATCTTGTTTCAGATCGTCTGACACCTTTTACCTCGCAGGCACGTGTGCATGCGCTGGTTATTCCGGTCACGGCTGAAGTGTCGGCAACGGTTATTTCGGTAGATGTGGGTAATAATCAAAAAGTAAAAGCCGGCCAGCTGTTGTTCAAACTGGATCCCAGGCAATATCAACTGGCGGTGGAAAAGGCTCAGGCCGATTTGCAGGCCGCGCGCCAGTCCATGGGCGCATCACTGGCCAGTGTGGATGCGGCTGAAGCCTCACTGGTATCGGCTGAAGCCAATCTGCAACGGGTAACAAAAGATGCCATTCGTTTAAAAAGAATACAAAATGAAGATCCCGGCGCTATTTCGGTCAGACGCATAGAATCGGCGGAAGCCTCACTGATAGAAGCACAGGGACGGGTCGATTCAGGCAAAGCCAAAGTAGAAAAAGCAAAGCAGGATCTGGGGCAGGCGGATGAGCGCAATTCGCGTATTCTGCAAGCACAATCAGCACTGGGACAGGCTCAGCTTGATCTGCAAAAAACCATTGTAAAAGCACCGGCTAACGGTCTGGTTACCGATGTGCGGCTTGACCGTGGCAATTATGCTAAAGCCGGCTCTCCACAAATGACCTTTATTGCCATTGATGATATCTGGTTACAGGCTGAATTCACTGAAAACAATCTGGGCCATGTGAAAGCGGGAAACCCGGTAAAAATCGTTTTTGATGCTTATCCCGGTGAGGTATTCAGCGGAGTGGTGCGTGAAATCGGCTATGGGGTAGATTTGAATACACCGCCGCTGGGCAGTTTGCCGACCATCGACAATAACCGCAACTGGTTACGTGATGCCCAGCGTTATCCGCTGCTGGTTGATTTTGATCTGCCCATGCAACAGGGGGCAACCCAGTTAAGAGTAGGTTCACAAGCCAACGTGGTAATCCTGACCGGCGACAACGGACTGTTTAATGCATTGGCCGGCATCCTTATCTGGTTCAACAGTATGCTCACTTATGCCTACTGAGATCTTGTCGGTGGCCCTGCCGGTTCAGGATATTGCCAGCCGGCGTATTTTTCGGTTGGCTTTTGGTACCGCTCTGTCGTTGCTTTTTTCACAGATGATCAATTGGCCCATGTCTTTTATTGCGCCTGTTTTCAGCCTGTTTATTCTGGCTTTGCCACTACCTGCGCCTTCGTTAGCGGCTGGTATTAAATTTGTGCTGGCACTGGTGCTTTCGGTTTACGCCGGCATGTTGCTGTTGCCCTTTTTTGAAAGTGCGCGTTGGGCCGGTATTTTATTGCTGGTACTGGCTTTGTACGGCTGTTTTTATTACACGGCAAAAGGCGGCTCGAAAGTGCTGGGTATGTTTATGACCCTGGGGCTGACGTTTGTGGTTACGATTGGCTCGGTCAGTATTGATGCTTTATTAGGCGTGGCACAGGGTTTGTCAGTCGGCGCGCTTAGCGGTATTGCTTTTGTGTGGCTGGCCCATGCGCTGTTTCCTGAATTGCCACGGCCTGCGGTGGCCGTCAATAAGCAGGCGGCACAATCGGCTGCGGCAAAGCCTTCCGCCGAAGTTGCGAAAAGAAGTGCGATGCGTGCCATGCTGATTGTATTGCCACTGGCTTTGTGGTTTTTATTCAGCAGTTCCAGTGCCGCTTATGTGGTGGTTATGATCAAGGTAGCCACCATGGGGCAGCAGGCCAGTTCTGATGTGAACCGGGCCATGGGGCGGTCACTGCTTGAATCTACGCTTTGGGGCGGCCTGGCAGCGGTTATCGGCTGGCAGATGATGAGCATCATGCCATCCTTGTTGCTGTACGGCCTGCTGATTGTACTGGCCGGTCTGCTCTTTGGCGCGCGCATCTTTCAGGGTGCGGCCATGCATGCAAAAAGCAGTATGTGGTCATACGCATTTTTAACCATGATAGTGATTCTGGCACCGGCTTTGCTGGACAGTCAGGCCGGTAGTGATGCCGGAGCTTCGTTTTACAGCCGTTTGATGCTGTTTGTTGTGATTGCGCTTTATGGCACACTTTCGGTGGCGGTGTTTGATGCATTCTGGCCAAACAGAGCCGTAATTTCCAGCGACTGACAAAGGGCCGTGTTTTTGTTTTGCTCGCGGGCTTCAATCCACTCCAGTATGTTTTTATAAGCTCGAATATTGTCCACATAACGCACCGCTGCACGTCCGTCGGCATAGCCGTGGCGGGTATCTGAATACCATTTTTTACGGTTGAGTCGTGGCAGGAATTTTTTTACATCAACCCACTTGTCCGGGTTGCCGGCATTTTTTTGCGTCAGTATGCGCGCGTCTTCCAGATGGCCGAAACCCACATTGTATCCGGCCAGTGCCAGCCACAGGCGATCCGGTTCAGTAATGCGGGCGGGAATTTTGTGCTCAATAACATCCAGGTAACGGGTGCCGCCTAAGATACTGGCTTTTGCATCCAGCCGGTTGCTGACTTTCATTTCTCTGGCGGTATCGCGGGTCAGCATCATCAGGCCGCGTACTCCGGTGGGTGAAACCGCTTTCGGATTCCAGTGAGATTCCTGGTAGCCAATGGCGGCAAGCAGGGTCCAGCTACGTCCGCTTTCTTCAGCGGCCTGTTTGAACCAGCTTGCAAACCCGGGCAGACGGGTGCGAATGTGGCGTTGAAAAACAAATTTGTCCACGTCGTTCAGCTGTTGTTGAAAGCCGTTATAACGCTCTTTTAATTGCGCCAGCAAGCCGTTGGATTTTACCTCGTGAAAGAATGTGCTTAATGCGTTATACAGGCTGTTGTCATCCGAACGGCGAATGGCCCAGGCCTGGGTTTCGTGCCCCGGCAGGCTGAACGCTACGCCCGGGCCGGGAATGAACAAGCTTGCATGCCTGAACTGACGGGAAGTAAGTAGCGTGTAGTCAATGGATTGTTGCTGAACGGCCTGCAGCAGCGTTGTGATGCGGATGTTTTTCTGCTGCTGCCAGTGCAGATCAGGCCATGTGGCCTGCAGTTGTTGCAGTCGTTCATTCTGGCTGCTGTCTGCAACGACAAGAATGCGGTGATATTGCAGCTGTTTCAGGTTTCTGGGTCTATGCTGCCCGTGTTTGTAGATAAGCTGCTGGCGGACACGATCATAAGCAGGCGCAAAACGCAGCTGATCCTGTCTGGATGCGGTTATGCTCAAAGGGCTGGCGGCCAGATCAATATCTGCATTTTGAACCGCCTGCAGCAATGCGCGGATGTTCTGATAGCGGATAAAGCGGACTTCCACTCCCAGTTTTCCGGCCCATGCAGTCGCCAGGTCAATATCCAGCCCCTGTGGTGGGGCGACAGGCAGGCGGCATGGAGGACTGGCATCCAGAATGCCCGCTTTTAACACACCACGCTGTTTGATTTCAGACAGCAATGAGGCCGGCTGACTGCAGCTTTGCAGAAATAATAAACACAGGCCGGCCAGCAGCGGCAGGCGCATTACAATTTTCATAAAATCTATTTTGGCCGTCTGAAAAAGTGTGGCCAAGCATAGCAGAAAGCCCGCTCGGTTTTTGCACAGTCAGCCCACAGATATTGTATAGTGAGCGCTCTTCGGGTGACGATACAACTTTATGCAAGCATTCAATATTTATCCTTTACAGGCCTTCAGTGATAACTACATCTGGGTCATTTGTAATCCACAGAATTCCTCTATCACGGTCGTTGATCCCGGGGATGCGCAGCCGGTCATTAAAGAGATGAAGCAACAGGGTTTGAGTCTGGAAGCCATTCTGATTACGCATAAACACGCCGATCATGTGGGCGGCGTGGGCGCACTGAAAAACCGTTATCCCGATGCGCGGGTTTATGGCCCGGCGCAGGAAGCGATTGCTTCGGTTGAATATCCTCTGCAAGAAGGGGATCGGGTTGACCTGCCGGAAACCGCTTTGCAATTGCAGGTGTGGGATGTGCCGGGTCACACCAGCGGACACATCGCCTATGTGGGGGAAAACCGTCTGTTTTGTGGGGACACCCTGTTTGCCGGGGGTTGCGGGCGGGTGTTTGATGGTACTCACGAGCAGTTGTTTCATTCCCTGCAGCGCATCGCTCAACTGCCGGACAGCACGCAAATTTATTGCGCGCATGAATATACACTGGATAATCTGGGCTTTGCCGCCTGGGTTGAACCCGATAATGCCGCTTTGCAACAACGCCGACAGCAGGCGCAGGCGCTGCGTGAGCAAGGCTTGCCTGCCGTGCCCTCCAGCCTGCAACTGGAGAAGGCCACTAACCCTTTTCTGCGCTATTCGGAAACAACGGTAATACAGGCGGCTGAAGCCTATGCCGGATGCAGGCTGGAAGAAGCGCAGCAGGTATTTACCCGGGTAAGGCAGTGGAAAGACAGAGAATACGATTAAAAGCCGTCACTGCAGGGTTTTTATGCCTGTGCCTGCTGAGCGCGGCAGGCGTGCACGCGGATAACTTTGCGCGTGAAGATATTATTCTGAATCCCTCGCCATCCGCCTTTTCGGTGTGTTTTGACTACGGCTGCGAATCACTGGAAAACCTGTCCCTGGACGATGAGCAGTGGTCGCAAATCAGCGCGCTGTTTCAGCCGCCTGCAGTCAATGCGAGCCAGGAACGCCGGCAAATACGCCGCGCGATTGCCCTGTTCGAGACATTTGCGGGTAAAAAAACCGGCACGGATCATGATCTGGGCGGAACCTTTGTAATTTCAGAAGATGGCTCGCATCAAATGGACTGCATTGATGAATCTACCGTAAGCGCCAATAAATCAGCACCTATTATTTCACCTGTACATCGGTAACACTTTCTCCTGAGTATTTCACAGGAGATGATCATGGATA
>JAHXHF010000310.1 GCA_025656895.1 gamma proteobacterium symbiont of Bathyaustriella thionipta | reverse complement strand
AAGGCTTGCTTATGTTGCACTACGTACACCTCCAATGCCTCAGCGGTTGTTGAGCATGGCTGAGCCATGGGGGTAATCAGGTAATTTTTTACCTCACGTTTATTGGCTTTTCGAGCCGATATGATACGGATCACATCAGCGCTTCTTTCGATATACACGACAACACCCACAAGATGTTCCATCTGGTTTGAGCCAGTGTCTGTCTCGGATTCGATTGGGTCATACATTCACAGGCAAACACCTTTGCAGCCGGCAACAAAAAAATGAAGAGAACCATTAGAAAGAAGAAATGTCTCATATTACGATGCAGCCTTTTTATCTATAAATACGGGAAGAACAATCTGAGCACACCTGAGCATCGTTGCCTGTCCTTAACAGAATGGAATGATTATCAATGAGTTTAGACTCGATTGATTCCTTGTCTCTACAAGTTATTGAGATTGACATACTGCTTTTTTGTTGCCCAACCGTGCACACTGTCATGCGCTTCAATGTAAACGCTTGTTACACCATCGGGTATAACAATGCCACTTAGGCCGCGGGTGAACGGTTGCTCGGTGACGTGCGGGTGATAAAGCACCCGCTCACCCAGTATGTTTCCATCATCATCCAGCACTCGCCATCGGTCCGCGTAGTGATCACAGCCGCTGTCATCATGCCGCAGCGTTACCTGCACCGACCAGGTATGGTCTGCTGTTCTTTTAAAGTCGGCCGCCAGTATTTCAACTTCGCCGGCATGAGCAAAAGGGCTTACGCTCAAGATGAATAAAAGTAGCAAGTTGCTTGTTTTAATCTTCATTCATGCAGCCCTTTCCTGCCCGGAAGTTTCATCATCAAGCATTTGCTTTTGCCGGCTTAAGTTTTACTGTAATAGTTTTAATAGCGCAGCTTTTCCGCGAAAGCCCGCCCTTTGGGAGTCAAGGTAGCGGTATAGTTACTGAAAGACTGGCCGCTGATGGTGGCATCCGTCTCTTTGAGCGTAATCAGGCCATTCTGTTGCATTTTGCGTAATTTACGCATTTTATAGGGGTCGTGTTTGAGCGCATTGGTGGCGTAGCTATCCGCCGTCTGCGCAAAAATGCCATCTATGGCGGAGAAGCCGAATTTTTGCTTAAAGGCTTTGTCTTTAGCGAAAAAATCGGCCAGAGCGCCGGAATGATTGCTGACACCATCAAAGTAATAGGCATTCAGTTGCTGACAGCGCGTGCCGGCAACCAAAGTGACGTAGCCGGATTTGCCGCTCTCACGGGTCTGCAAAAATTGTTGTTTAATCAGGGTTCGGGTCAGCGGAACCCGATCCGGCACATCGTCAGCAACATCCATTTTTAACTCGGGACTGCACATATTATTTTTCCACAAGCCTTCAAATTCTGTGGGCGATAGCCCCAGTGATTGCAGCGTAAGCAGAAAAGACTGTCGATTATTGCCATTATCAAAAGCGGCCTGTGCCGGTGTTACCAGCACGGCGCATAAAAGCAGGCTGGCGACGGTCATTCTTTTCATCTTTTCTCTCCTGTTATTGTAATAACGTCAATAAATCGGCTTCGCTTAAAAGACTCAGCCCCAGTTCAGAGGCTTTGTCAGCTTTGGAGCCGGGATTTTCACCCACCACCACAAAGTCGGTTTTTTTCGATACACTGCCGCTCACTTTGGCGCCCAGTGCCTGTAACTGTTTTTTGGCTTCAGTGCGTGGCATGCTGCTCAGCGTGCCGGTTAAGACAAAACTTTTTCCGGCCAGACTGAGGTTTTGTGGCGCACGCTGTACCACAGCGGGCCAGTGAATACCGGCTTCCCGCAGTTTCTGAATAACTTCACGGTTATGCGCCTCGGCAAAAAACGAGCGAATATGACCACTGACGATGGGGCCGACATCTTCCACCGACAACAGGCTTTCTTCATCTGCTGCCATCAATGCTTCCAGAGTGCCAAAGTGTTCCGCCAGATTACGTGCGGTTGCCTCTCCTACTTCACGAATACCCAGCGCGTAAAGAAAGGCCGATAAGCTGGTTGTACGGCTTTGCTCCAGCTCATGGAGCAAGTTCTCTGCTGATTTACGCCCCATGCGCGGTAAAGCGGTTACTTGTTCCAGGCTCAGTTGATAAAGGTCGGCCGGGCTGTGAACCAGTTCTTTTTCCACCAGTTGATCGATGAGTTTTTTGCCCAGCCCTTCAATATTCATGGCCGTGCGTGAGGCAAAATGAAACAGGGCCTGTTTTCGTTGTGCCGGACAAAACAGGCCACCACTGCAACGGCTAACGGCTTCCCCTTCAATACGCACAACAGCCGAGCCACATTCCGGGCAGTGTGCAGGCATTTCAAACAGACGGGCCTGTTGCGGGCGGCGATCTTTAATAACGCCGACAATTTGTGGAATAACATCCCCGGCACGGCGTACAATGACCGTATCACCGATACGAATGTCCTTGCGCCGGATCTCGTCTTCGTTGTGCAAAGTGGCGTTGGTGACAGTGACACCCGCAACCTGCACCGGTTCCAGCCGCGCCACCGGCGTAATGGCTCCGGTTCTGCCTACCTGTACGTCAATATCCAGCAGCACAGTCATTTCTTCCTGGGCCGGAAATTTCTGCGCGATGGCCCAGCGTGGCGCGCGAGAAACAAAGCCCAGCTTGTCCTGGTAATCAAAACGGTTCACCTTGAATACCACGCCGTCAATATCATAGCCCAGTGATTCACGTTTTTGACCGATTTCGGTGAAATAATCCATGCATTCGTCGGCTCCCTTCAAGAGCGCCATTTCAGGAGAAATCCGTATTCCCCACTGGCCAAGTTTATGCATGATTTCGGCGTAGGTACTGGCATTCAAATCGCCTTCCATATCACCAATGCCGTAGCTGTACATGGCCAGCGGTCGGCTGGCAGTAATACGCGGGTCCAGTTGCCGCAGGCTGCCGGCAGCGGCGTTGCGCGGATTGGCAAAGGTTTTTTCTCCGGCTTCAAGCTGTTGCCGGTTGAGTCGCTCAAAGCCTGCTTTGGGCATATAGACTTCACCCCGTACTTCCAGCAGTTGAGGATAATCATGCCCCATAAGGCGTAAAGGTATGCTGCCTATGGTGCGAATATTGGCCGTGACATCTTCACCGCGTAAACCATCGCCGCGAGTGGCGGCTAATTGTAATTGTCCCCGTTCGTACAGCAGACTGATGGCCAGTCCATCCAGTTTGGGTTCTCCCACATATTCTATAACGCTGTCGGTTTCCAGACGTTCCTGTACGCGCCGGTTGAATGCCTGCAGATCACCCTCATTAAAGCCATTGGCCAGAGACAGCATGGGAATACGATGCTGTACTTCCGCGAAGGCACTGGAAGGTTGTGAACCGACACGCTGGGTGGGTGAGTCGGGCGTCAGTAATTCAGGGTGCTGCGCTTCCAACGCCTGCAAGGCCCGCATCAGGCGATCGTATTCAGCATCCGGTACCGAAGGATCATCCAGCACATAATAACGGTGATTATGCTGGCGAATCTGTGTTCGCAGCAGCTCGATTTGGCTTTTGGCATCGTTCACGATAGGAATTACTGCAGTCGTTTTTTTCGGGCTAACTGTACTTGCATACGGTGTTGTATCAGTTGTTCACGCATATGTTCTATGGTTTGCCGGGTCAGCGCAGAATGGCTGTCATCCTGTAATTCCGCATCCAGCATGGCGCCGATGCGTTCGGCGGTGAATAACATGTCGGAAAAGGTCGCCAGGCTGTCTTCCGGCCCCGGAAACTGGGCAAACAGAGATAGCCCTTTGGTTTCAAAATCAGCATTGGCTTTTTCCGGCAAAGAGCCCGGTTCGAATAAATTGGCCATACTGAACACCACTTTGCTGTGACTGCCGGAAGCATAGCGGTGAAAAACCGGCATATCACCGTATTCCAGTTCCACATCTTTGGCGCATTGCCAGATTTCAGCCGCCGTAAAGGGACGGCTACGCGCGGCAATATTGATTTGCATGATGATATTCGGTAAATCAGCCGCCAGATAATCATCATCTGTATTCATTTCCGGCAAATGCTCTGCCGCCCCGGTAGTTTTCTGCTCGGTTGCCGTGTCAAGCTGAATGCTGGGGATTTCTACAGGCTCGTTTTCATTGGCCGAAAGCTTGAATGTCTTGTTTTCAGGCGCTTCGATGGAAGCTTCCCGAGCTGGAGCCACGGTTTCATCTGCCATAGCCGGCTCTTGCAAAGCTGGCGGCTCAGCAGATTCCTGGACTTCATGCGCAAGGCCATCTTCAGGCCGGTTTTCAGCTGCATCAGCATCAACCGGTGATGCTTCCTGTTCAACAGCAGGTGCCGACACCTCTGTTGCCGCTGGCGTCTCAACATCTTCCAGACTACCGATTTCAGGCGCATTGTGATTACGAATCTGTTGCACACGCTGGTTAATACGCTTATGGCGTTCGCGGAAATAAATACCCAGCACAACCACGATAGCAATCAGAAAAAGGATAAATCTGAGTATGTTTTCGTCCATTTAAGCCAGCCAAAGTCCAAAAAGAAGATCATTTACACTCATAATGTACCACCAATATAAAGGTGAAAATTTATAACAATCGGCAAGGCAATCAATAGCCACAAGGATGTTAACAGAGCCGAAATAACCAAGGGTAGTAGATATTGGCCGGCTGCTGACTTATGTTTAAACGCAGGTAAAAAAATGAAATACAAAGTGGCAGGTACTATGGCAAACAATGTGTACACTAACCAGCCTGAAGACCAGATAGAGCTGTGATTTTGACCGGATCTCACAAACATGAACTCAATAAACAGCCACGCCATCAAGCTTGCCGCCATGACCGCAGCTATCTGAATAAATATTTTCACAGGTTTTGAGCATGCATCATTGTGAAATCCATTTCATGTGTCAAGTCAGGGCAACCACAAGGGGTGCCCCTACAGGTATTTCGATGATGGCATGAAAATGGTTTGGCATGATGACATATAAAGTGGACCCCTGAGTCAAGACAAAATATCCGTTAATTTAAGTTGCACACATCGTTTCACTTGCAGCAGGACGGCGCTGCCCCGTGT
>JAHXHF010000233.1 GCA_025656895.1 gamma proteobacterium symbiont of Bathyaustriella thionipta | reverse complement strand
TGCAAAGGACTAAGGCCATTTGCAGCGCGGCGCGCCTACCCATGAGCACTGACAGACCAACTGAACCCATCAAAACAGCATGGTTGGAGTACTATGCTTGCTTGCGAAGCTTTTGCAAATGACGATACAGGGTACGCTCGCTGATTCCCAGCATATCAGCCGCCTGCGCCCGATGTCCCTGACAGACTTCCAGAGCCTGCAAAATACTGTCCGGGTCAGGCAAACTGCCACGCCGGGTCAGCAAGTCTCGCACTGGAGCCGGCCGACTCTCTTCCTGTCTGTCTGTATTATGGGCCGGTTCCTTGTATTCAGGCATCTGATTATCAGCAAACAGAAAATACTGGGGGGTCAGCACTTCTCCGGCGGCCAGAATGACCGCTCTTTCAATAATATTTCGCATTTCCCGTACATTGCCCGGATAGTCGTAGGAAAGAAGTCTTTCAATGACCTCGGTTGATAAAGGAATATGGGCGTCACCATTTTCCATACCGTGCAAAAAGTGTTCGGCCAATAACGGAATATCATCCTGACGTTCCCGCAGTGGTGGCGTATTTACCGGAAAAGCGGATAAACGATAATAAAGATCAGCCCGAAAGCCGCCTTCACGAATCATGTGCTGCAAATCACGATTGGTGGCGGCCACCACGCGCACATCAACCTCTTTATAATCGGTGCCGCCTATAGGACGAATACGCCCGCTTTCCAGTACCCGCAGCAGTTTGGTCTGCAATTCCAGCGGCAGTTCACCAATTTCATCAATGAACAAAGTACCGCCATTAGCCGCTTCAAAAAGCCCTTTTTTATGGCTGGCAGCTCCGGTGAAAGCGCCTTTAACATGTCCGAACAACTCACTTTCAATCAGATTTTCACCCAGTGTGCCGCAATCCACCACAATAAAGGGTTGACTGGCACGACTGGAATAGTGGTGAAGATATTCGGCCGCGCATTCTTTGCCGACACCGCTTTCACCCGTCAACAATACCGTTGAGCGGGTTGGAGCAACACGTTGCAGCAAACTGATCATATGCAAAATGGCGGGAGAGCGACCCACGATGGGGCCTTCACTATCCAGTGGACTGAAAACTGGTGTCATCAACTCTCCCATGTATTCCAGTTTTCCATCACTGTCAAACAAGGGCGTAGCTGTAATCTGCACACGCTCCTCCCTACCCTCGGCATCATAATGCACATGCATAACCTGGGTGGCTTCTGCAGTCTGGAAGACGGTATCCAGCGGGCAATGTTCTCCATTCTGGCTACAGGGAACCGCCGAGCGATGCGAAACCTCGTGACAGCGCCGACCGATAATATCATCACTGTCATAGCCATAATGTCTGGCATAACGCTCATTAGCTGACAGGATTTGGTAATGCCTGTCAATAATGACAAAGGGTTCAGGAAAACTATTGATAATCTGCTGGCATGACGGCACAGCAGGCTTTTTATTGCTCATACATGACTCCTCGTGAAACCGCTCGGCATGACGGCTATTGCCTGCCGTTCTTCTGCCTTACTGTCATTCTGACAGATCCGCCAACAACATCAAGAAGCATAAGTATTTCAGGAGCTATTAATTCATCACCGACCGTCAGGATTAGAAATAACGTTTTAAATCAATTTCGATATAGTCATCATCACGCAAGCTGTAGAGCGGATCATCGCGAGCAATATTATTCCAGAAACGTCCCTGGATACTTAACACAAAGGATTCACCCAAACGACGGCTGGCTTCCAGATTAAAAAAGCGGCTGCTTTCATGTCTGTCCTGCACCACGCCGAACAACAGTTCAGTACTTTGCGCATCATTCAGGGTCAGACGCATACCGGCAAAAATATCATCATCAAACGGGCTGACAATGCTCTTGCTGCGATCATCGTAAAGATATTCCAGCAGCAGGCCGACATCAGCCTGCGTACCCGCCACGCCTACCAGGGTGTATTCAAAGCCTGCGTCTGCCGCTATATAATTTTCCTCACCCTGGCCGTTGCGGTAGATGGTTTCCAGCTTCCATAGCCAGTCGCCCTTGGTGGCCTGAATATCCAGCCCAATCTGACCGATAACAGGATAAAAAGGAGCCAGCACCACTTCACCCGAGCTTTTCACTTTGGGAATAAAATCCGGGTCACGCGAAGTGCCATAAAAACCGGAAAGCCCGATATCCCAGTCGCCATAGCTGTTAATCCAGCGCGCGGCCACATCCACATGATGCTGTTCGGAGCCGGAGTCATATTCGGTCAGGCTGCTATCAACCCGTGGCGAACTGCGTGGACGGCCTTCCTTGCCGGCAAAGGTGCGCTCACGAAACCAGGGCATGACGAATAAATCCACAATCCCCCAGTCCTGTACGGTGGAAAACTTCAGCATCGGCTGTCCGAGTTTTTGTTCACCATCCGGGTTTTCCACCAGATCGGTCTGGTTGATAATATCAACCAGATGCACCGATTCAGTGACCCCCCAATACTCTTTACTGACGCCCACAAGCCATTCGGAATTACCGCTTACATGCAGCCATGAGGCCTCGCGAACATCAGCATGAGTGCGTTTACTGTCGTATTGATCCAGGCGAACAAAAGGTTTGAAGCGAAAAACATCATTGCCGGCATTCTTTTCAAGATAAAATTCAGGCTCGGCAGCCAGTGACACATAATTGCCATGTTGGCGCGAATCCAGCTCCTGCTGCACAAAATAACGGTTTTGCGCCGATACATAACCACTGATTTCAACATCATCGGCAAATACCGGTAGCGCCGCAAACAGCAGCATCGCCGTTAACCCGCGCAGGCGCATCAGCGAATACGTTTTAAACTGTTTCTATTGAAATCAGAATCTTTCAGGCCAACCCGGAACTGGTAGTTGCTCCAGCTCAACAGGGTGGTTTTAGCGGTTTGATGATTGCTCATAAACATATCGGCGGCACGCCAGTAACGATCCAGATACTGGCTGTACTTGCTGAATTCCAGTGTTTTCAACAGACTGTTCTTGCGGTCATAGTAATCAATCTTTTGCGGCCGGTATTCCTGCTTGTCCAGCCATACCATCTGCCGCGTATAACCCGAATTCGGATCAACCGGATAACGCTCGATCACGAAACACTGCAGATCCCCACAGGCTTCATCACGCAGGTATTTATAGGTGTATTTTTCAACTTCCTGGGACGCCAGATCCTCAAAAGCAAATTCACTGCCCATAAAAGGGCCCGATTTGTTTTTTGAAGCAATGCGTTTGACGCGTTTCAGTGCCGGCAGATAAAGCCATTGATCATCCAGTTCGGTTTTATGCGAAAAAGTCAGTAAAGCCGTGCCTTTTACGTCGCGCGGGCGGTCGAAAACCATCAGGGTTTTATCTCCGTCATTTTCCACTTCCAGCGCCCGGGTACGCATGTAGCGTAAACTTTCCTCGCCGTGAGCATTGCGCAGCAGCATGGTCATGTCGGCGGTAAATCATTAAAGCCGGTATCTCTACGGTCGGCTTCCTGAGCAATCTGCAAACCATGCTCTTCCGGTGTTTGCCCCCATGCCGGAGGTAAAATAAGAATCAATAAACTAGCAATCAGTGAATATTTCATTTTTTTGTAAACTTCAATAGTAAGGGCGGTAAGAATAATAAATCGGCAACCAGTGCCAGCGCTATTGTAATCGCAGTCAGCAGCCCCATTCCGGCATTCAGTTCAAACTTTGACAAAGATAATATGGCAAATCCCAGCACTAGAACAAAAGAAGTGACCCACAAAGCGACTCCGACTGTGGAAAAAGCGTAACGTACGGCATCTTCCGAATTTTTGCCCAAATCACGTTTGGCATGCAGATATTTGCTCAGAAAATGAACCGTGTCATCCACCACAATACCCAACGTCATACCCGATACCACCGACAGGGCAAGACCTACCTGCCCCACAAACAGTCCCCAGATACCGAAAGCAGCCAGTGCCGGCACCAGATTGGGTATCAGACTGATAAAACCCACCCGCCAGGAACGCAGTGCCAGAATCAGAATGGCAGAAATGAGCAGCAAGGCAATAAAAGTACCTTCCAGCATGGCAACAATATTACGTGAACCGATGTGCGCGAACATTAAAGAAGAACTGGCATCCGGCGGCATACTGAAATGCCCCTTATGTTCAGCCAGCCAGTCTTTTGCCTGCTGCTCCAGTTCCAGCATGCGCACGGTGGTAACATTTTTCAGCGTTACTACAATGCGGGTGGCTGATTTTTTTACATTGATCTGGTTATTCAGATCCAGCCCGAAGGGTAATGAAAATTCATACAACAAAAGGTACTGCGCGGCCAGTTCACGTTCATCCGGCAAGCGATACCAGGCATCATCATCCGCGTGCATACTGCGATTCAGACGTTTCATGGTGTCGCTGAGTGTATTGACATGCAGCACATCGGGCTGTTGCCGCAGCCACTGGGAAAAGTCTTCCACATAACGCAGAAAACCGGGATCACTGATACCCCCCTGATCATCCGCCTGCATGGAAAACTCCATCAGATAAATGCCGGTCAAATGATTCAGCGCGTATTCGGTGTCCTGGCGGAACTGGATGGATTTATCAAAATAAGTAACAAACTGGTCATTCAATACATTGCGTGGCACTTGCGCTACCAGCAACACAATAGATACACCGATACCCCACAGTAAAGCCCGCTGCCGCCGGATCACAAATTCAGCCAGTTTCTGCATACTGCGGGACTGCATGCCCGGCTGGCGTTTGGCCGATACCGGCAACAGCATCATCAATGCCGGCATAAAAGTCAGCGATAGAATGAAGGCAAAAATAACCCCGCTGGCCGCCATATTGCCCAAATCACGGAACGGCGGCGCGTCACTGAAATTCAGGCTGAGAAAACCGATAGCGGTAGTAATCGAGGTCAGAAATACCGGTTGCAGATTCACTTTCAAACTGACCAGCATAGCCTTGCTTTTCGTCAGCCCTTCGCTCATGCGCTGCAGAAACTCAACGACTATGCACTAAAGTGCATAGGTTGCTGGGATTGGACTGAAAGTCCCATGTCATTCAAGGATCATATTACTATTATCTTT
>JAHXHF010000340.1 GCA_025656895.1 gamma proteobacterium symbiont of Bathyaustriella thionipta | reverse complement strand
ATACAGGCATTATAATCTTTAGTCCACTGAACAGTATATAGATTATTGTTTTTCTTAGGGTTTAATCGTTTTCGTTCAAACACTAACTACTTGTTTTTTATAAATAAAAAAAATATAATATCAGAAAAAAATTAATCAGATACTCTTTATCTCTATCAATTCATCCAGCGGTTTATGCCATTGCATTGAAAACCCCATGGCTTGCGACTCTGCTGCTGCACAAAAAGCCTGACAAGTGCCGATTCCGGCCACCCAGGCCAGTTTTCCATCCAGGTAAATCATGGGAATATAAGCACGTAGCCAGGCCGCTATATCCGCCTCATGCAATAATCGCTTCAGTTCACGCCGGCCTCTGGCCGGTAAATCACAAATTTCACCGCCCTGGCGAAAACGGACTTCAATTCGACTGGCCGCATCCCAGTGATGCAGCGCTATACCCTTGCCCTTCACGCGAGTTTGCCGCAAAGTCACAATTCTGTTGATTGTTAGCAGCTGCTCAGTTTGTGACCATAGAATGCTTTCATGCCATGCGGCGGGCAATGGCGGCATCAGATACAGTTTATTCTGATGCCTGCGCGCTTCAGCGCCAGGCCATGCTACCAGCGGTGTGGCATCAGCCCGTGCCTGACAGGCTTCCTGAAGAACTCTTCGCAGTACTTTTTCGGAGGGTATCGGCAAGCCCCGTTTTGTCAGCCAGAAACGCAATAGCGAATCTCGGCGTGCCGGCATCAGTGCGTTTAAGCGGGAAATATCCAGGGCGGCCGCATGACAGATCTGTTCACTGTCCTGCCGTGCCTGTTGTTTTATCTGGCTGGCGGCGGCGGCACACAAGCGTGCCGAGCGAGCGATGGTTTTACTGCCTGCAGGCCAGCGTTCACGCAACACAGGCATAAGTTTAGCGCGCACATAGTTCCGGTCAAAACGCAGATCGCTATTGCTGTCGTCTTCTATCCAGCGCAGATTATGAAGCCGGGCGTACTGTTCCAGAGTGGCTCGCGAGCAATCAAGAAAGGGTCGTCCCAGTTGGCCCTGACCAAATGACGTGATAACGGGCATGGCGGACAAGCCATTCACGCCACTGCCGCGCATCAGTTGCAGCAGCAGGGTTTCGGCCTGGTCATCCTGATGATGCGCGCTTAAAAGCAGATCATTTTTTTCTACAAATTCAGAGAAAACCCGGTAGCGAACTTCACGCGCGGCGGCTTCCAGCCCCTGTGAATGCGCCCGATCCACTTTTACCCGTCGCACACGACAGCGAACCGACCATTGCTCGCATTGATTTTGGCAATGTTGCTGCCATTGGTCAGCCTGTTGACTGAGACCGTGATGAATGTGAATGGCTTTCAGATTTTCTGGCGGATGGGCCAGATGTGACGCGGCATGCAAGAGAACGCTGGAATCCAGACCGCCGCTGTAGGCAATAAAAATCTGTCCGTTGCAGTACTGTTGTTGTGCTAGAAAGTGCTCAAGCGCGGCAGAAACCGGGCCGCCATCAGGATTCGAATTCACCATAACCCATCAGTCGTTCATAACGGCTGCTGAGCAATTGGTCAGTCGATGTATGTTGCAGGTTTTCAAGACTTTCCAGCAGGCTGTTTTTCAGATTACGGGCTGCGGCATCGGGATCACGATGCGCGCCACCCACCGGCTCTGCCACAATACCGTCAACCAGGCCCAGTTTTTTCAGCTGAGGTGAGGTGATGGCCATGGCTTCAGCCGCTACGGAAGCTTTTTCGGCGCTTTTCCATAAAATGGAGGCGCAGCCTTCCGGAGAAATGACCGAATAAGTGCTGTATTGCATCATTAACAGGCGATCACCCACACCGATAGCCAATGCGCCCCCCGAGCCGCCTTCACCGGTTACTGTGGCGATAATGGGTGTTTTTAGCCCGGACATCACCATAAGATTGCGCGCAATGGCTTCACTTTGACCTCGTTTTTCCGCATCCACTCCCGGATAGGCACCCGGTGTATCAATAAAAGTAAGAATGGGTAGCGAGAAACGTTCGGCAAATTGCATCAGCCGCATGGCTTTGCGATACCCTTCCGGACGGGGCATGCCGAAATTACGATACAGTTTTTCTTTGGTATCGCGGCCTTTCTGATGCCCGATCACCATAACAGAATGGCCTTCTATACGCCCTACTCCGCCAACGATGGCCTTGTCATCCGCAAAACTGCGATCTCCATGCATTTCTTCAAAATCATCCACAATGCGATGAATATAATCATAGGCATAAGGGCGCAGGGGATGGCGCGCCAGTTGTGATGTTTGCCACGGAGTCAGAGACGAAAAAATAGATTCGGTGAGCGAATTGCATTTGTTCTCCAAACGCGAGATTTCTTCCTGAATATTGATTTCATTGTCGTTACCGACCAGGCGCAGCTCTTCTATCTTTGCCTGCAGTTCGGCAATGGGCTGCTCAAATTCAAGAAAATTCATATCCATAGCGATACAGTATATCCATTTGCCGGCTTAGGCTTCAATGCGAATTGCCTTGTGACTTCTGGGAAATATAGCACAATCCAAAAGCCAGCCTGATTAAACTTGGAAAATCTCAGATTCAGTCCGGATTCTCAGGCCAGTTTTTCCGCTTCTGACAAAACAAATTCACGAAATTTTTTGGCGACCGGTGAAAGTCGCTTGCCTTTACGGTGTACCACATACCAGTCACGCATAATGGGAAAACCCTGTACATCCAGAGAAATCAGGTTGCCGGTACGCAGTTCCAGGCCTATCGTATGGCGTGACACAATACCCAGCCCCAAACCGGCCTCCACCGCCTGCTTGATGGCCTCATTACTGGTCATTTCCATGCCGGTATGAAAACTGACCCCGGCAGCAATAAAGAAGCGTTCAATAGCGGCACGGGTACCGGAACCGGCTTCCCGCACCACAAAGCGTTCATCTTCGAACTGTTTGATGGGAATAGCGGACTGGCTTGCCAGAGTGTGACCGGGGGTGGCGATCATGACCAGCGGATTTTGCATAAAACTGTCCGCAATAACATCGGCGTTTTCTTTGGCCTGCCCCATAATCACCAGATCCGGCTCATTGTTTTGCAGTTGCTGGCACAGGCTTTCGCGATTGGTAATGTCCAGACTGATGGTGACATCCGGATGCAATTGCGCGAATGAGGCCAGCAAACGGGTGGCAAAATGACTGGCTGTGGTAGCCACAGAAATAGCCAGGCGCCCACCCTTGCCACCTTTGAGGGTGGAAGTGACGGTTTCCATCTCATCCACCAGCTGACTGATACTGTGGCTGTACTGACGAATTTCATTACCGGCAGCGGTCAGGTGCATTTTCTTGCCGATCTGTTCAAACAGCGGCAGGCCCAGGGTCTCTTCCAGCTGTTTGATTTGCATGGAAACGGCCGGCTGGCTGAGATGCAGTTCACTGGCAGCCATTGTGTAACTGAGATGGCGGGCAGCTGATTCAAATACCCGCAGTTGACGGAAAGTGATATTAAGTGCCATCGCTTCATCTTATCATAAGCCCTAGCTTATGATAAGCATCAGAAAATCTGAATATTATTTATGGATATTTCCCCCTATAGTTCGGCTCTCAAGATTTTCTGAAGCTCTATAACGGAACAGGAGATACACCGATGGCGTTAGACCAAACAGGACGATATTCAGATCTGAGTCTGGATGAAGACAAATTACTGGCAGACGGCAAACACATTCTGGTTGCTTACACAATGACCCCGGCTGAAGGCCACGGTTATCTTTCTACCGCAGCTCACTTTGCGGCCGAATCTTCAACCGGAACCAACGTGGAAGTTTCCACCACGGATGATTTCACCAAAGGTGTGGATGCGCTGGTTTACGAGATTGATGAAGCCAAAGGCATCATGAAGATTGCCTATCCAAATGAATTGTTTGACCGCAATGTTACAGATGGTCGCGCCATGATCGTTTCCTTCCTGACGCTGACGATTGGTAACAATCAGGGTATGGGCGATGTAGCCTGCGCCCAGATGCAGGATTTCTACGTTCCACCGAAAATGCTCAATCTGTTCGACGGTCCTTCCAAGGATATCAGTGACTTATGGCGTCTTCTGGGCCGCCCGATTGAGAATGGCGGTTATATTGCCGGCACCATCATCAAACCTAAACTGGGTCTGCGTCCAAAACCTTTCGCTGATGCGGCTTACCAGTTCTGGCTGGGTGGCGACTTCATCAAGAACGACGAACCCCAGGGCAACCAGGTATTCTGTCCTACCAAGAAAGTGATTCCACTGATTGCCGATGCCCTCGCCCGTGCCCAGGATGAAACCGGCGAAGCCAAACTGTTTTCGGCCAACATCACTGCTGATGATTATCATGAAATGTGCGCACGTGCTGATTATATTCTGGAAACCTTTGGTGAAAACGCGCCTCAGGTAGCCTTCCTGGTGGACGGTTATGTAGGCGGTCCCGGTATGGTCACCACAGCCCGTCGTCAATATCCGGATCAATACCTGCATTATCATCGTGCCGGTCATGGTGCCATCACTTCACCTTCTTCCAAGCGCGGTTACACCGCTTATATTCTGGCCAAAATGTCCCGTCTGATGGGTGCTTCCGGTATCCATGTAGGCACTATGGGCTACGGCAAAATGGAAGGCGGTCAGGAAGACAAAATTATCGCCTATATGATTGAGCGTGATGAATGTCAGGGACCTTTCTATTATCAGAAATGGTACGGCATGAAACCGACTACTCCCATCATCTCGGGCGGCATGAACGCACTGCGTCTGCCGGGCTTCTTCGAGAATCTGGGCCATGGTAACGTCATCAACACCTCTGGTGGTGGTTCCTACGGTCATATTGACTCACCGGCAGCGGGCGCGAAATCTCTGCACCAGGCTTTTGATTGCTGGAAACAGGGTGCCGATCCCATCGAATACGCTAAAGAGCATAATGAATTTGCTCGTGCATTCGAGTCCTTTCCGGGTGATGCTGATCAGATCTTCCCGGGCTGGAGAGATAAACTGGGCGTTCATAAGTAACTGAAGTTTCACTGTTTTTTTAAGAATCTTGTTTGGCAAAAACCATTCATAAGCATGCTCATGCTACCGATAGAAATAACTTAT
>JAHXHF010000173.1 GCA_025656895.1 gamma proteobacterium symbiont of Bathyaustriella thionipta | reverse complement strand
GGCCAAAAATGCAGGCAATTGACTGAATTCGACGGCGGGCGGGGTCATAGCCCCTCGAAAATAGCGAGTTTTCTGCCGGACACTAATTATTCAGGACCCCACTCTGTTTCATGCCATTGATGTTTTTGAAGGTGTGAAAATGGATGGCTATTTATTGATTAACAGTTCGAAAACGGTGGAAGAATTGGGCATTGATGAAAAAACTTCAAAATACCCGCTCAATCATGTCATGACATTGCCTGCCACCGAACTGGCGATTAAATATATCAGGCAGCCCAAACCCAATACCGTTTTGTTGGGTGCATTCGCGGCACTTAGTCATATGGTTAAAATGCCAGCTCTTCAAGAAGCGATCAGAGACAAATTCCCCAAACGTATCGCGGAACCGAATGTTACTGCCGCCGAGGCCGGATACCGGCTGATTCAGGAAAAACTACAAGAAGCTCAAGAGGCTTAATTCATGTTGCATCAAATCAGTGGTTCCATTGCCGTAGCCAAAGCCATCGCGCTGTGTCGCCCACAGGTCATTCCCTGTTATCCGATTACTCCGCAGACCCATATTGTTGAACATTTAAGTACTCTGGTAAAAAGCGGCCAACTGCAAAATTGTGCCTATGAGAATGTGGATTCTGAATTCTCATCCATGAGCTTTTGTATCGGCGCATCAGCAGCCGGTGCCAGAACCTATACCGCCACCGCCAGCCAGGGGCTGCTGTATATGATGGAGGCGGTTTACAACGCTTCCGGTCTGGCGCTGCCCATTGTGATGACACTGGGCAACCGCTCTATTGGCGCACCAATCAATATCTGGAATGACCATTCAGATGCCATGTCGGCGCGTGACGCCGGCTGGATACAGTTGTTTGTTGAAAGCAACCAACAGGCGGTCGATGTTCATATTCAGGCCTTCAAGCTGGCTGAAGCACTGAGTCTGCCGGTTATGGTGAATATGGATGGTTTTATTCTGACACATGCTATTACCCGCGTGGATATGCCGGATCAGCAGCAGGTGGATGAGTTCCTGCCGCCCTTTGTGCCGCGTCAGCAGCTGGATACGGCCGCCCCCTTATCCATTGGCGCTATGGTGGGGCCGGATGCCTTCACCGAAGTACGCTATCTGGCACATCACAAGCAAAAAGAGGCCTTGTCCATTATCGAACAACAAGCCGAAGAATTTGCAGAAATTTTCGGACGTGATTCCGGCGGGCTGGTTAAATCCTATGATGCAGAAGAGGCCGAGCTGGTCATTGTGACCATGGGTTCTGTTGTAGGTACTTTGCAGGAACTGGTGGCTGAACTGAGGGCGCAGGGGCAGTCTGTCGGTATTCTCAGTTTGCGTTCTTTCCGTCCCTTTCCGGCACTGGCTATCTGCCGTTTGTTACAAAATGCCAAACAGCTTATTGTGTTTGAGAAAAGCTTTGCGGTGGGTATGGGGGGTATTCTGGCCAGTGAAGTGCATATGGCGGTGCAATCACATAAGCTGCAAATCCATTCGGTGATTGGCGGCCTGGGTGGGCGTACCATCAGCAAGAAATCATTACACAGAATGATCGAACAAGCCTTTAACGGAACACTGGCGGCAGAAGTTTTTCTGGATCTGGATGAAGCAACGGTTGAGGCGGAACTGCAACGCCAGCAGGACGATCAGACCTCCGGTCCGGCCGCCGAAAATATTTTACGTGATATGGGTGTGGTTTCCGCATCCAAAACTCATTAATCAACACGGCTTTCATTATGAGTAAATGCGAACAAGACATGCCGACCGAACAAAAGGTCAAATTTTACCAAACCGGGACTTTTACCGTCGGTAACCGCCTGCTGGATGAAGAGTTTCGTACCGTACAGGCGACACAGGAACGCTCTAACTCGATTGATTCCGGGCATCGGGCCTGTCAGGGTTGTGGTCAGGCACTTGGCGCACGCTATGCCCTGGATGCGGCCATGCGAGCTACCGATAATCATATCATCGCAGCCAATGCGACCGGTTGTCTGGAAGTATTTACCACGCCTTATCCGGAAACGGCCTGGTCCATTCCCTGGATTCATTCACTGTTTGGCAATGCGGCGGCGGTTGTCTCGGGCATCGCGGCCAGGCTCAAGGCTGAAGGTGATACCCAAACCCGGGTTGTGGCGCAGGGTGGAGACGGTGGCACCACCGATATTGGCCTGGGCTGTCTGTCGGGCATGTTTGATCGCAATGATGATGTGCTGTACATCTGTTATGACAACGGTGGCTATATGAATACCGGTGTGCAGCGTTCCAGTGCCACCCCGGGTGGTGCCAGAACCGCCACCACCATGCCGGTGGGAGAGCATCCGGGCAGTTCCTTCAATACCGGTAAATTTTTACCCAGCATTGCCATGGCGCATGAGATTCCCTATGTAGCGACAGCCTCGGTGCATGATTTGCATGATCTGGAACGCAAGGTTGAAAAGGCCATGAGCTTTCGTGGCTCCCGCTATATTCATATCAATGTTCCCTGTCCGCTGGGCTGGGGTAGTGAGCCGGCTCTGACCATCAAGCTGGCGCGCATGGGGGTTGAATGCGGTCTGGTGCCACTGTTTGAAGCTGAATCCGGTGAGTTAACCGCTTCCACCAAAATACGTTACCAGATTCCGGTGGAAGACTACCTGAAGCTGCAACGGCGGTTTTCACATGTACTCAAGCCGGCCAACAGTGATGAACTGGAAGCCATCCGCGCCCTTGCGCAAAAAAATATCAGACGTTTTAATCTTCGGTAAATGCGGACATGAGCAAACAACAAAAACCTTTTGCAATCACTCTGGATGTTGGCAGCAGCCATCTGAATAAAACCGGCAGCTGGCGCACGATGCGCCCGGTCTATGTAGATCGTCTGCCGCCCTGTAACAAAGCCTGCCCCAGTGGTGAAAATATTCAGGGCTGGCTGAGCCTGACCGAAGAAAAGAAATACCGCCAGGCCTGGGAACTGCTGACAAGGGATAACCCTTTTCCGGCCATTATGGGAAGGGTTTGCTACCACCCCTGCGAAAGCATCTGCAACCGGGGTCAACTGGATTTGCCGGTTGGTATTAACTCGGTTGAACGCTTTATTGGTGAACAGGGACTGATTCACAACTGGCAGTTCACAGCGGGGCAGGATAGCGGTAAAAAAGTCATGATTATCGGAGCCGGCCCGGCCGGTCTGGCGGCTGCCTATCATTTGCGTTGTTTCGGGCATCAGGTAACTATTTTTGAAGCCGCAGAAAAGCCCGGCGGTATGTTGCGTTACGGTATTCCGAAATACCGTCTGCCGCGTGAAAAACTACGCGCAGAAATCTACCGGATTGAACGTATGGGGGTAGAGATCAAACTGTGCCATGCTGTAACAGACATTGATAAAACCCGTGATGAGGGTGGCTTTGATGCCGTGCTGCTTTGTGTCGGCGCACAACACTCCCATATGATCGAGTTTGATGGAGAAGCCACTATTCCTGTGCTGGATGCGCTGAAGGTGCTGCGTGATACCGAAGAAGAACGTCCCAATCAGTTAATCGGCCGGGTGCTGGTCTATGGTGGTGGTAATTCAGCCATGGATGTTGCGCGTACCGCCATCCGTATGGGCGCGCAGGATGTTACCGTCATCAGCCGCAATGAAGCGGCCAATATGAGTGCTCACCCGTTTGAAATTCAGGAAGCCATTGAGGAAGGCGCAGAAATCAGAAACCTGCGCTCTATCCGTGCCATTAACGGCAATGAAATTACTCTGGAATTGCTTAAAAGCAGCGAAATTGAGCAAGTAGGCAAGCCAAAAACGGTTAAAACCGGCAATTATGAAACGCTGCAGGCGGATATAGTGGTATTGGCCATTGGTCAGTTGCTGGACGAGCAGTTATTTCAGCACACAGAAGTTCGTCTGGAAAACCAGCGTCTGTCTATTGACGACAAGATGCAGACTTCGCAAGCGGGTATTTTTGCCGCTGGTGACGCAGTTCCCTCACCGCGTTCGGTAACACACGCGCTGGGCACGGGTAAAAAAGCTGCGCGCGCCATCCATGCCTGGCTGAATCAACAGGTTTACCAACCGGCGCCTCAAAACGAAGTAGCCAGCTTCGACAAAATGGAACCCTGGTATTACAGCGATGCACTCAGAACGGTGCAGCCACATCTTGATTCCATTCGGCGTAAAAACGGCTTTGCCGAAGTAGTGGGTGATCTGGATTGTGAACACGGCACTTACGAAGCACGCCGCTGCATGTCCTGTGGAAACTGCTTTGAATGCGACAACTGTTACGGCATTTGTCCTGACAATGCAATTACCAAACTGGGTGTAGGTAAGGGCTTTGAATTTAAATACGACTACTGCAAAGGCTGCGGCATGTGTGAAGCCGAATGTCCCTGTGGAGCCATTACCATGCTGGCGGAAGATATATAACACAACAGCGTGTATTACCCGCTTACTCATATGCCGGGAGGCTGCTGTATCGCCCATATTGCAGCGCCCCAGGCATTACAGATGCTATATAGCTTGAAGGTTTGTTCGGAATGGAGAAGGATGTACAGATTCAGATAATTACTGAATCTATTTTGAAAAATATCCTGTTAATACCGGGAAAATAGCCTGATATCCGGGGCAAAATCTACCAGCCTGGCTTCACTGCCTCACATGGGTCTTGAAAAAATCCCACATCAGCCTATTGGCATCAATATCACCCGTGACCTGCCCCAAGGGTTTCATTTTTGCCCCAGACAGATCTGTTCGTCCCGGCCAGGTATGCCCGCCACCTTCAATTTTATAGAAAACCACATCGGCATTGGCCTTGCAGTCGGTATAGGTGATGCGGATAACACGGGTATCATCAGCGACGCGATCAGCCATTCGGGTTTTTTCCGGTGTCAGCTTACAGCCATTGTTTTCTGCCCAGTAGCGCACAAACTGCTCAGCAGAGAAAGAGGAACCCCGGCGGGTGCCCTTGCTGCCGCCACTGAAATAGGCAAAAGGATCATCGGTACCGTGAAAATACAGTACTGCTAACGGTTTTGACGGTGGGTAGCGTTGCGTAAACTGTTGGGCGGTCGTTCCGGCAACCGGCGCGATGGCAGCCAGTTTATCCGCCAGTTGCAGCGCGGCAAGATTGATCATGCCGGCTCCGTTGGAAAAAC
>JAHXHF010000216.1 GCA_025656895.1 gamma proteobacterium symbiont of Bathyaustriella thionipta | reverse complement strand
CCCTTTCTGGAAGCCATTCGCCAGATGGGCGTTGAACTGGGGCGCGAAAATGCCTTGTTTATGCACCTGACACTGGTGCCCTATATTTCAACTGCCGGTGAAATAAAAACCAAACCCACTCAACACTCGGTTAAAGAGCTGCGCTCCATCGGCATTCAGCCCGATATACTCCTGTGCCGCGCGGAAAAACCGGTGCCTTTAAATGAACGTAAAAAAATCGCGCTCTTTACCAATGTAGCCGAGAGAGCCGTTATTTCAGCCACCGATGCGGATTCAATCTACCGCATCCCCATACTGCTGAATGAACAGCATCTGGATGATATTGTGGTGGAACAGCTGAAGCTGGATCTGCCACCTGCCGACCTGCATGAATGGCTGCAGTTTGTCGATAACCTGGATCACACCGAACAGCATGTAAAAATTGCCATGGTGGGCAAATACGTTCATCTCACCGAAGCCTACAAATCACTGTCTGAAGCACTCATCCATGCCGGCGCGCGCAGCCGCACTCAGGTAGATATTCAATACATTGATTCCGAAATGCTGGAAAAAGAAGGCACCGCTCAACTGAAAAATATGGATGCCATACTGGTTCCCGGTGGCTTCGGTGAACGCGGCGTGGAAGGCAAGATTGCCGCCGCCCGTTATGCACGTGAAAATGCCGTGCCCTATCTGGGCATCTGCCTGGGCATGCAAGTGGCTGTTATTGAATTTGCGCGCTCGCTCGCCGGTCTGCCGCAGGCTCACAGCACAGAATTCGATAAGGACACCCCGCAACCGGTCATCGCCATGATTACCGAATGGCTGAATGCTGACGGCGAGAAAATGGAACGCAGCGCCGACAGCGACCTGGGCGGAACCATGCGTCTGGGTGGTCAGGCCTGCCGTCTGGAGCAGGATTCACTGGCACGCGCCTTATACGGCAAAGAAGTTATTATCGAACGTCACCGCCACCGTTATGAATTCAATAACGGCTATCTGGATCCGCTCAAACAGGCCGGTTTACAGATCAGCGGGCGTTCCATTGATGGCAAATTGGTAGAGATTGTAGAAATTCGCGACCATCCCTGGTTTATTGCCTGTCAGTTCCATCCCGAATTCACCTCAACACCGCATAAAGGTCACCCTTTATTTGATGGTTTTGTGCGCTCGGCATTGGTTTATCAGCAGGCTCACGGCAAGCAAAAGGTTAAAACAATATGAATCTGTGTGGCTTTGAAGTAGGACTCGATCAACCATTTTTTCTCATTGCCGGCCCCTGTGTCATTGAAAGCCGGCAACTGGCTATGGACACCGCCGGACAACTGAAAGAAATGGCCGCCGAACTGGGTGTGCCTTTTATCTATAAATCCTCTTTCGACAAGGCCAACCGATCTTCCGCCAGCAGCTTTCGCGGCCCCGGCATGGAAGAAGGTCTGGGTATTTTGTCGGATGTGCGTGCGCAGATTGATGTCCCCATTCTGACCGATGTGCATGAAGACACACCACTGGATGAAGTAGCCTCGGTGGTTGATGTTTTACAAACTCCGGCTTTTTTGTGTCGCCAGACCAATTTTATTCAGGCCGTAGCCCGACAGAACAAGCCGGTGAATATCAAAAAAGGCCAGTTCCTGTCGCCCTGGGATATGAAGAATGTGGTAGACAAGGCCAAAGCGGTCGGCAACGAACAGATTATGGTGTGTGAGCGCGGAGTTTCCTTCGGTTATAACAATCTGGTTTCTGATATGCGTTCACTGGCGGTCATGCGTGATACCGATTGCCCGGTAGTTTTTGACGCCACTCACTCGGTACAACTTCCGGGCGGGCAAGGCAGTTGTTCCGGTGGCCAGCGTGAATTTGTACCGGTATTGGCGCGTGCCGCCGTTGCGGTCGGTGTTTCCGGCCTGTTTATGGAAACCCACCCCGACCCGTCCAAAGCGCTTAGCGATGGCCCCAATGCCTGGCCGTTGAACGACATGAAGTCATTACTGTCTACTTTGCAGCAGCTGGATCAGGTCGCAAAAGCCAATGATTTTGCAGAACAGAACCTGTAAGCAGCGGGTTAATTAATTAATAAGGGCAGCAAAAGTATCCGTTGAGCATGAGACGGCCTTTCTATCAGCCGCCTATTCATTCGGCCTGCTTTTGCTGCTTATTCCTATTCGACACTCGGAGTAAAAATGTCTGAAATTATTGATGTTCGCGCACGCGAAATTCTGGATTCACGGGGCAACCCCACCGTAGAAGCCGATGTTATTACAGCGGATGGCGCTATTGGCCGGGCTGTCGCACCCTCTGGTGCCTCTACCGGCTCACGAGAAGCGCTGGAACTGCGCGATGGCGACCAGCAGCGCTATGGCGGCAAAGGCGTATTGAAAGCGGTAGCCCATATCAACGGCGAACTGCGGGATGCGGTTAAAGGCATGCCGGTGTCTGATCAGCAGGCCATAGATACAAAAATGATTGAGCTGGACGGCACAGAAAACAAATCGCGTCTGGGAGCCAACGCACTGCTGGGTGTTTCACTGGCTGCCGCGCACGCCCATGCCCAGGAACAGGCTATGCCGCTGTATGCATCACTCGGCAAGGGCCCCTATCGTATGCCGGTTCCCATGATGAACATCATCAACGGTGGCGCGCATGCCGCCAATAGTGTGGATATACAGGAATTCCTGATTCTGCCGGTGGGCGCCCCCTCCCTGCGTGAAGCGGTACGTTATGGCGCGGAAGTCTTTCATGCACTGAAATCAGTACTGAGCCAGCAGGGACTGTCCACCAGCGTGGGCGATGAAGGTGGCTTTGCACCGGATCTGGCTTCTAACGAAGCGGCCATTGAAGTCATTCTTGAAGCCATCGAAAAAGCCGGTTTTCGTGCCGGTACAGATATTTATCTGGGACTGGACGCAGCCAGTTCTGAATTCTATAAAAACGGTGTTTATGATCTGGCCTCGGAAGGCAAAACCTTTGATGCCGCCGGTTTTACCGATTACCTGTCCGCCTGGGTGGACCAATACCCCATCATCAGCATTGAAGACGGTATGGATGAAAGTGACTGGGACGGCTGGAAACTGATGACCGAAAAACTGGGCGAGCGTATTCAGCTGGTCGGTGATGACCTGTTTGTAACCAACACGCGCATTCTGCAGCGTGGCATTGATGAAAATATCACCAATTCCATTCTCATCAAGTTCAATCAGATCGGCACCCTGACAGAAACCCTGCAAGCCATTGAAATGGCGCACAAAGCCGGCTTCAGCGCGGTTATTTCGCATCGTTCGGGAGAAACCGAAGATACCACCATTGCCGATCTGGCCGTAGCCACCAATACCGGCCAGATCAAAACCGGTTCATTATCCCGCTCCGACCGGGTTGCCAAATACAATCAGCTGATGCGTATTGAAGACCAGCTGGGCGCCGATGCGGTCTATGCCGGGCGCTCTGCCTTTCGCAACCTGTAAAGCCGAATGATGAGTACATGCGCTCCCTGATCCTGTTGCTCACGATGGTATTCTTCGTTTTGCAATACCGTTTATGGGTGGGTGATGGCAGTCGTGCCGAAATTTATCTGTTGCAGGAGGAAATAGCCACTCGCCAGAGCGAGCTTAAAAAACTGCAACAACAAAATCTGGCGCTGGCTGCCGAAGTACAGGATCTGAAAAAAGGTCTGGATGCCATAGAAGAGCGCGCGCGCAACGAACTGGGCATGATCAAGCAGGATGAGGTTTTCTACCAGGTTATCGCACAGCCATGAGTGCCGCAGGCCGGCCGCAGATCCATGCCATTATACCGGCGGCCGGTATCGGCAGCCGTATGCGCGCCGACCGGCCGAAACAATATTTGCGTCTGTACAACAAGCGCCTGGTCATTGAGCAAACGCTTGAACGCCTGTTAAGCGTAAGCGGCATCCATGAAGTTCTGCTGGTTTTATCCGCCACAGATGATTATTTCAATCACTGCCCCGCTGCCACCGATAGCCGTATCCGGCGCATCAACGGTGGCCGGCAACGCTGTCATTCTGTCATGAACGCGCTGCAAGCCATTCCGTCACAAGCCGCTGAACAGGACTGGGTGCTGGTGCATGATGCTGCAAGGCCCTGTGTACGCGTGACCGATATTGAAAAACTGCTGCAACAGGGACTGCGCCACGCTTCCGGCGCGCTATTGGCCATGCCGGTACGCGACAGCATGAAACTGGCCGATGAGCACAGGCAAATCACCCAAAGCCTGCCAAGAGAATACATGTGGCATGCCCTGACCCCGCAATTGTTCCCACTGCGGCTGTTGCAATCGGCCATGCAAAACGCGCTGGATAAAGGCCAGGCGATAACCGATGAAGCCAGCGCCATGCAATATGCCGGTCATCGGCCCCTGCTGATTGAAGGCGCTACCGACAATATTAAAATCACTCATCCGCAGGATTTACTGCTGGCCGATTTTTATCTGCAGCATCAGGAACAGCACACATGAGAATAGGACACGGTTTTGATGTGCATCGACTGGTAACTGGCCGGCCACTGATACTGGGCGGTGTAAGCATTGATCATCCGCTGGGATTACAGGCGCATTCGGATGGCGATGTGGTTCTGCATGCCATCTGTGACGCCTTGCTGGGTGCAGCGGCCTTAGGCGATATAGGGCGACATTTTCCAGACAGTGACGCGCGTTATAAAAATATCGACAGCCGCGATCTGCTACGCTCGGTCATGCTTTTGCTGCAAAAAGCGCACTGGCGCATAGGCAATCTGGATGTAACCATCATTGCCCAGGAGCCGAAGCTGGCGCCCCATATACAGGCCATGCGTAAAAATATTGCACAGGATGTAAACGCGCATATCGACCAGATCAATCTGAAAGCCACCACCACGGAACAGCTGGGTTACTGTGGCCGCAAAGAAGGCATAGCGGTTCATGCGGTAAGCCTGTTGCTGGCCGCCGGCCTGAGTGACAAGGATGAAGCCGATTTTGAATGGATAGACGATCCCAGCTAACCCAGAAGTTTGTCGGACTTAGGCTGATTTTTCCGCCAAGCGAAATATCTTTTAAGCGAAACAATATGGAATTTATTTCGTATCCATATTATTCAAATGAATAATATGGCCTGGTATTCACACGCCTATCATTCCGGCACTCAACGACTATGCACTAAAGTGCATAGGTTGCTGGGATTGGACTGAAAGTCCCATGTCATTCAAGGATCATATTACTATTATCTTTAT
>JAHXHF010000334.1 GCA_025656895.1 gamma proteobacterium symbiont of Bathyaustriella thionipta | reverse complement strand
TATCCATGATCATCTCCTGTGAAATACTCAGGAGAAAGTGTTACCGATGTACAGGTGAAATAATAGGTGCTGATTTATTGGCGCTTACGCTGAACCTGAGCGCACCGACACCAGTAAAGGATTATCGCTGTCACCAAAACCTTTGCCGGTTTGCCGTTCTATGAGTTGCATGTGCTCACGCGCGGCATCCATCAGGCCATCGGGTAGTGATTTGCCATCCTTGCCAAGATAGTCAAGGCAGGCTTCGGTAGAGATTACGAAGCCGGGTGGTACATTAAGACCGAACTGGGTCATTTCACACAGGTTGGCGCCTTTGCCACCCAACAGTGTTTTGTTCTTGCCATCACCTTCCTGGAAGGAATATACGTACTTTTTACTTGTCATTTGCTTATCTCTCGTTGCGCTGATTGCTTATGAAATCCGCATCAGGCGGTGGCCTGGCGGGTTTGTGAAAAACGTTGTATGGAAAAGGCTTCAATGGGCAGGCGGCTGTGGCCGTCCAGTACCAGTTGCGCCATGATTTGACCAATTACCGGTGATAACTGGAAGCCGTGCGCGGAAAAACCGAATGCGTGAAAAATACCGGGGCTGTTGTGGCTGGCACTGATGACCGGTAACTGGTCCGGCATAAAAGCTTCCAGCCCACACCAGCTGCGCACGATTTTCACAGTACGCAGTTGCGGAAACAGCGCGCATACGGTGCGTGCGCTTTCGGCCAGCTTGCTGAAGTCCATGCGGGTGCTTTGGTCACAGGCGTTGTAATGGGCCAGATGCGCGCCACCGATGACCAGTGTGCCATTTTGCATCTGTTTGAAAGACAGCTTGCGGCTGGCCGCGCCAATAACAGGCTCAAGAAAAGGCGCGACACGCTCGCTGACCATCATCATGGGGGCCGCCACCTGGAGAGGTGCCGGCTCGTCCAGCATCTCGCAAATCTGTCCTGCCCAGGCTCCACCGCAGTTGATCACAGCATCGGCCTGATAAGTCTGGCGGGCGCTGTGCACAAGCCAGCCGGCGGCATTTTTTTGCAGCGCGTTGGCCTGTTCGCCAATGTGATATTCGACACCCAGCGCTTCCGCCCTGCTGCGAAAAGCACTGAGCGCGTGATAAGGTCGCGCATAGCCATCATCGGCACAATACAGTGCGCCTGTGCAGTGCGGAGCCAAGGCCGGAGCCAGTTCATACAGACGTTGGCGGCTTATGATTTGCTCATGCTGATAGCCCATAGACTCCAGCAAGGCGGCTCTTTGCTCCAGCTTTTGCATATCTGCGCTGTTTTCCGCCACGCGTAACTGGCCGCAAAGTTTTACATCACAATGCTGTCCCAGTAATGAGTGGATGTCAGCCCATATTGCAGAGGCAGCCAATGACAGGGGTATTTCAGCCGGATGACGGTTGAGCTTGCGCAGCCCGCCGGCATTAACGCCGGATGCATGTCGCCCCGGATGGTCTTTTTCCAGAACAATGACGCGTTGTCCGCGCAGAGCCAGTTGCAGGGCGCTGGATGAACCCATCAGGCCGCCACCGATAATAATGACATCCGCCTTGTTCATGTCTGCGTATCGCCGATTTTCAGATCAGCCAGTTGCGCCAGACTGATGGGAGAAGCCGGAGGTCGGGCGCGAAAAGGTACTTGCTGCGCGATATCCTGCTGCAGGCTCTGCGCAACAATATGGGCGACCGCCGATCCGCACTGGCGGCCCTGGCAGGGGCCCATGCCGCAGCGGGTTAAAAACTTGACCGCATTAGGGCTGTGGTGCCCCGCGCGTACCGCCTGACGTATTTGTCCGGCGCTGATTTCCTCGCAGCGGCATACCAGCGTGTCATCATCGGCGGTTGCCAGCAATGCCGCAGGCAGACGATGCAGTTTTTGCAGAAAAGGCCGGATACGCAAATCGGTTTGCAGCCAGCGGCGATCTTTACGCGCCCGTTGATCCCGCTGTTCACGACGGATAGCGCGTAGCGCATAGGCGGCTTCCAGCCCTGCCAGCCGGCCCTGGTGTTTGGCGGCGCGCGCGCCGCCGATGGAGGCACTGTCACCCACTACCGAGATACCTGAAATATTGCTGTTGCCCCAGGTGTCCGTATCGGCAATCCAGCATTGCTGGCCGTCATGCCAGAGATGGCGACAGCCGGCCAGTTCACTCAGATGCAGATTGGGTTGCAGTCCGAAATGCACCAGCAGTGTATCGCTGTCGATTTGATGCCTGCGGCGACCGGCCTGGTATTCCACGGTTTGCAGATGCTCATCGCCAAGGGCTTTTAACTGGCTGACATTGACGATGACGGGAATGCCGGCACGCCGCAGGGCGAGCAGGTATTTGAATCCCTTTCCAGATAATGGCCGGCACTCAAGGCCGCCGGCAAGCGCCACATGGCCTTGCGGATATTGTTCAAAGGCGACAGTTCCAGGATGGCCTTGACCGCTACTCCAGCCTGTAAATACTGCCAGCCAAGTAACAATAACAAGGGGCCGCTGCCGGCAATAACGACACCACCCGCAGGGATGGCGTTGGCTCCTTTCATAAGAATTTGCGCAGCTCCGGCATTCATAACACCCGGCAGCGTCCAGCCGGGGAAGGGCAGCGGCCTTTCCATCGCGCCGCCGGCTATGATGATGTGCCTGGCGCGGATCATTTGCGCCTGTTCGTTGTGTAGAAACCCTATCCTGCGCTGACTGTCTATAGACCAGACACGACTGTCCGGCAGATGGCGGGCCTTACTGTTGAGAAAAGCATCGATGAGCGTCTGTCCCTGCTGGTAATCCTTGCCCAGCCAGGCGGCTGTTTGTGCGGCTATATGCTCACGGTTACGGTAGATTTGTCCGCCAGGGCGGGGCTGTTCATCCAGTAGCAGGGTTTCTATGCCCAGTTCGGCCGCGCTGGTAGCCGCCGCCATGCCGGCGCCGATGACAACCAGTTCATGCGCGGACTTCATGCGGGTTTCCGGCCGGCTGCCAGTTGCCTGTTAATATGCATACCCTCGGCCACAATCATCTGACAGGCACGTTGATTGGGCTGGCCGTCAATTTCCATGAGGCAGTCAAAACACACGCCCATCATGCAAAAAGGGGCTCTGGGCGCGCCGGATACGGGCGTAGTGCGGCTGGGCAGGGCGTTATGCAGCAAAACTGCAGCAGCGATACTGATGCCGGCAGGCACCTGACAAGGCTGCCCATCAATGTAGATGGTAAGGCTGTCAGCCTGCGGCTCGGAGATCAGTTTAAACATGGCTTTTGCAGAAAAATAAAATTACAGTCTTGCTTTGCTAATAATATCAGGATGTTCAAAGATCATACTCTGTTGTAGATCAAGTTGTGTGCCGACATGAGCTTCTTTTGCACGTTGAAACATGGCCTGGCCGATGGCAACATCAATATAGGCCAGCCCCACCGCATTGAAATAGATGCGTTCCTGTTCTGATTCACGCCCCGGCTTGTGGCCGGATACCAGTTCATGCAGATCAGCATGAATATCATGCCCGGAAATCAGGCCTTCCGAATACATGCGGCTGAGTGTCTGGGTGCGATGGGTGACAGTTTCCCAGTCATCACAAACAATCTTGTCAGACTGTTCGGCAACCGCGTATTTATCCTCCCAGCCGCCGATGTGACTGTAGAATGCGCCGGGTTTGACCCAGCTTGCGTGCAGCAGCGGTGCCTGCGCGCAGGTAGCTGTTACCAGAATGTCGGCATCCTGCATGGCGTTGCGCGCATTGGTTTTGCAGGCGATGAACTCTATATCGGGAAACAGGGGCGATAATTCGGCCACAAAACGTTCTTCTTCAGCGGCATCTTTGCAGGAAACGCGGCATTGTTTAAGAGCGGGGCGAACAACCTTCATGGCAATCAGGTGCATTTTGGCCTGTTCACCGGCACCGATGAAGCCGATTACTTCCGATTGCTGGCGAGCCAGATATTCTGCCGCAATGCCGCCCATGGCGGCCACCCGCATATTGGAGGCCAGCGTACCTTCCATAACGGCCAGCGGAAAGCCCTTGTCAATTTCCGATAATACAAAAATAGCCGACAGGTTTTGTGCATCATGCAGACGCGGGTTATTGGGAAATACAGAAACCCATTTTACCCCGCAGATGCGTTCATCCAGTAAAGTAGCCGGCAGGCAGTTAATCCGTTCCTGGCTGGCCTGGTCGAAAATCTGCACAATTTTTTCCGGGAACAGTACTTTGCCCTGCTCGAAAGCCAGCATGGCTTTTTTGGCCACCTGCATGGCCATGCGTATATCAAAACAGCCGGAGTCCAGCAGGTCTTCCTGTGAAAGATAGGTAAAGTTAATGCGGTGTTTATGGCTCACAATAGAATTTCCTCCAATCGCTTGTGTTATTGTTTTCGCAATTCTCATTGCTCAGCCAGCCTTTGAATTTCAACAGATAAAGGTGATCTGAGCCGTTACTTGCCGTTAATAATACCGGAGCAGGCACAACATGAATCAGCAGGATGGCGTCATCAAATACCAACTGCAATTTTCCGAGTATGCCCTGCATGCCGAACAGATGCCATTCTTTGCGCGCTTGAATGAGTGGCGGCAGATATTATTCAGGCATGACCTGATCGGCTGTCATGCAGACCGTTATGAGGGTGCCGGTTATGGCAACATCAGTCATCGTATCGGTAACAGTCGTGAGTTTCTCATCAGCGGTACACAAAGCGGACATTTGCAAACTTTACAGGCGCGACATTACGCCCGTGTTACGGCGGTTGACTGTCGCCATAATCAGGTGCAGGCACAGGGGCAGATAGAACCTTCTTCAGAAGCGCTGACACATGATGCGGTGTATCAGGTTGATGCGCAGATTCGCTGCGTCATGCATGTGCATGACCCGCTGCTGTGGGGTTGCGCAGAAGCGTTGGCTCTGCCATCTACTGCAGCAACAATCGAGTATGGCACACCACAAATGGCAGTAGCGGTTGCGCAGGCAGTAGCAGAAGGCTGTCAGCGGGGCGTACAGCTTATTGCTATGAAAGGACACCTGGATGGCATCATCAGTTACGCGGAATCTACCTACAGGGCCGGAGAAATATTACTGGATATGCGTCGCTCCGGGGTCGCGTTAACATTCTCGTAACAAAACTGTAATAAAGTGCACGACAGAATTTTAACGAAAGCCTGTCTTAACAGACTGAAGTTTCACTGTTTTTTTAAGAATCTTGTTTGGCAAAAACCATTCATAAGCATGCTCATGCTACCGATAGAAATAACTTA
>JAHXHF010000380.1 GCA_025656895.1 gamma proteobacterium symbiont of Bathyaustriella thionipta | reverse complement strand
ACAGGCATTATAATCTTTAGTCCACTGAACAGTATATAGATTATTGTTTTTCTTAGGGTTTAATCGTTTTCGTTCAAACACTAATTACCTGCGTGATCAGCACATCAACAATGGCGGCAATGAGCCCAATGAACGCGGCATCATGAAAGACATGGGGAAAATCTGGGGCTCCAAACCCAGCAGTAAAGATATGTACCAGCTGTTCCCCGGTACACCCAGCAAGCAAGGGCGTAAAATTGCCGGCTTGCCGCAAAGTACCCGTAAAGGCGGTTATTAAACAACGCCAGCTAAATCCAGGCCGTGTAGCGATTCCAACGGAGCAGGAAAAACACCAGCGAATCGTTACACGACCCGGCTCTTTCTGCCGGTTTTATATGGCCTGGTGATGAGTATAACAGCCGGATAACGGCTTGAATTTCCACCACTATCTATCTTAGAGCCCACATAAAACAGCCACTTCGCTTAAAAAACGATAGTTTCTTAGTACAGTCAGAATGCATCTCTGCGCCGTTCACGGAATACTCAGATATTTTATCCATAACGGTGCCAGCCAACCCAGAAAAGCGCCGCTAAGTGCTGCCAGCCAAATAGTTTCCGGCTGTAGCTGAAACCAGTAGCCGAAAACCATGCCGGCACTAAAGCCACTTGAAACTTGTAATAAGCCGGCTCTCTTAAAAGCCTTCGGCTGCAGTTCAGGGGCTGCCATCAGTCCTAGAAAGAATCCCAGCAAGGACACCAGCAACAATCTATGCCAGTCCGCGTAATAAAACACAAGAGAAAAAAGACCGAACACAAAAGCAAGACCTAAACTGCAAAATGCAGAAATTTTCAGTGCTGTTGTATTCCTGTTCATTACCCGTAATTCCCGCAAAAAAACAACTTGTTACTGATCCCTTGGAGCCGCTCGGCAGACCGGAATATCACGGACAGAAAGAATCAGCCACATCTTTTTTGACAGGCCTCAGAGCGGCCCATTATTGTTGATACATACCCTTGTTTTCAATAGAGGGCCAGCGCTTCCGTCAAGCGGGCCACCGCCAGTATTTCGATACCTTCCGGCATATTTCTGCTTTTATTGGCAGCCGGAATAATAATGCGTTTGAAGCCGTGTTTGGCGGCTTCACGGATGCGTTCCTGGCCATTGGGTACCGGCCGCAATTCGCCGGACAAACCAATTTCTCCGAACATGGCCAGATCAACAGGCAGATGGCGATCACGGAAACTGGACAGTATGGCCATCAGCACCGGCAGGTCGGCGGCTGTTTCGGTGATGCGCACGCCACCGACCACATTGATATAAACATCCTGATCAAACATGGGGATGCCGCCGTGACGATGCAAAACAGCCAGCAACATAGCCAGCCGGTTTTGATCCAGCCCCAGCGCTACCCGGCGGGGACTGCTGATGTGGCTTTCATCCACCAGCGCCTGTACTTCCACCAGCAGCGGGCGCGTGCCTTCCCGCGTGACCAGTACCGAGCGACCGGCCGCTTCCGGCATTTGCTGATCCAGAAAAATAGCCGATGGATTGGAAACCTGTTTCAGACCTTTTTCGGTCATCGCAAACAGCCCCAGTTCATTGACTGCGCCGAAGCGGTTTTTCATGGCCCGGATCATACGTAACTGACTGCCCGCATCGCCTTCAAAATACAACACTGTATCCACCATGTGTTCCAGCACTCTGGGGCCGGCAATACTGCCGTCCTTGGTTACATGCCCCACCAGAAAAACGGTGGTATCACTGTGCTTGGCGTATTGCACCAGTTGCGCGGCGCTTTCCCGTACCTGGCTGACCGAGCCGGGTGCGGATTGCAACTGTTCCGAATACAGGGTTTGAATGGAATCAACCACCATGATGCGCGGCTTGTGAACAGACGCGGTGGACAAAATGCTTTCCACCGAAGTTTCGGACAACAGCTGTAATTGCTCGCAGGCTATGCCGATGCGTTCGGCGCGGGCGCTGATCTGCTGGCCGGATTCTTCACCACTGACGTATAAACAGGCATAATCGGCCGACAGTCTGGCCAGTGTCTGCACCAGCAGGGTGGATTTTCCGATCCCCGGATCACCACCCACCAGTATGACCGAGCCATGCACCAGACCGCCGCCCAGCACCCGGTCCAGTTCGCTGGAACCGCTGCTGATGCGCGGCATAACTTCCGCACTGATTTCCGATAACAGACGAACCTTGCTGCCTTTGGCTTCACCGGCATAACCGGCACGTTTGCCCGGCCCCTGGACAGCAGTGCGCTGTTCGGAGAGTGTATTCCAGGCCGAACAGCCACTGCATTGCCCCGCCCATTTTGGAGCTGTGGCACCACAGGCCGAACAAACGTACAGGGTTTTTATGGCAGCCATTGTTCAAGCATCCCGATAAACGCGGGGCACGCGCGCGCTGACTCCGCAAAACAGATCATAGGCAATGGTTTCGGCGGCTTGCGCGATTTCATCAGCCGGCAGATTTTTACCCCACAGTTCAACCTTGTCACCGCTGACGGCATGCGCTTGTGAGCGCAGGTCGACACTGATCAAATCCATGGAAACGCGGCCAATCAATGGCACTTTTGCGCCGTTCAGCCACACTGGAGTGCCGCTGGGCGCGTGCCGTGGATAGCCATCGGCATAACCGGCCGCGATTACACCGACCGGCATATCCTGCGGACAGACCCAGCTTGCGCCATAACCGACCGGATCACCTTTTTTCAGCTGATTAACCGCCAGTAAACGGCTGCTGAAGGTCATGACCGCCTGCAGATTCAGTGCTGCCGCGCTGACATGGATTAAAGGTGAAGCACCGTACAACATAATGCCGGGGCGTGCCTGCTCATGGCCGATAGCCGGCCAGCCCAGCAAGGCAGCTGAATTGGACAGGCTGATGCGTTCAAAAGGCGGATGGTTCAGGCTCAGCAGGCAGTCAGTTTGCGCTTGTGTGGCCGGACTGTTGCGATCATCCGCGCTGGAAAAATGGGTCATTAAAGTCAGTGATTGCACCGCCTTGCACTGCAGCAGTTTTTGCCGCGCCTGAGGCAGTTGAGCAGGAGTAATTCCCAGTCGGTGCATACCGCTGTCCAGCTTCAGCCAGACTTGCAATTTTGCATGGGCGGATAATTGTTGCAGCAAGGCAATCTGCTCGATATGACTGCAGCAGACCTGCACCCGCAAAGCGGCCGCCTGCTGAAAATCGGACAGACTGGACAAAGGTTCAAACAACAGAATGGGCTTGTCCGGGTCAGCCTTGCGCAGCTTGACGGCTTCTTCCAGCCGGGCCACCGCAAAGCCATCCGCTGCCTGCAACGCAGGCAGTACATCCAGCATGCCATGACCGTAGGCATCGGCCTTGATCACCGCCCATAGGGCCGACTGGCCGGCTCGTTGCCGCGCTATCGCCAGATTATGCCGTAGCGCAGCCAGATCAATGCTTGCAAGGGGTGGGCGCGGCATCAGGGATGACCGTCATCATAGTCATTCCGGGTAAAGTTTTCGAAGCGAGTGTACTTGCCCAGAAAGGTCAGCCTGACTGTGCCGATAGGACCATTACGCTGTTTGCCGATAATAATTTCTGCCACACCCTTGTCCGGGCTTTCCTCGTTATAAACTTCATCCCGATAGATAAAAACCACCACGTCGGCATCCTGCTCGATACTGCCTGATTCGCGCAAATCGGACATCACCGGCCTTTTGTTCGGGCGTTGCTCAAGATTACGGTTGAGCTGTGATAAAGCCATAACCGGGCAGTTGAGTTCTTTTGCCAGTGCTTTCAGATTACGTGAGATGGCGGAAATTTCAGTGGCGCGGTTCTCACCCGAGCCGGGGGCCTGCATCAACTGCAGGTAATCAATCACAATCAGCCCCAAGTCTCCCTGCTCCCGCATCAGGCGACGCGCGCGCGCGCGCAGATCAGTCGGGGTCAGTGCCGCAGTATCATCAATAAACATGGGGGCTTGCGACAACAGTGAAACCGCCGAGGTCAGACGCGGCCATTCATCATCGCTCAGCTTGCCGGTACGCACACGCAGCTGATCAATACGCCCGAGCGAGGACATCATACGCATGGCCAGTGAGTCACCCGGCATTTCCATACTGAACACTGCCACCGGCTTTTGTTCCTTGATGGCAATATTTTCGGCAATATTCATGGCATAAGTGGTTTTACCCATGGAGGGCCGCCCTGCCACAATGACCAGGTCACCCGGTTGCAGACCAGAGGTACGTTCATCAAAGTCATCAAAACCGGTCGCCAGTCCGGTGATAGGGTCATCCAGGTCATACAGGGTTTCAATCCGGTCAACCGCCTGGTTCAACAACGAGGCTATGCCCTTGAAACCATCCTGACCGCGTGTTTTACGGTCGGCAATGGCGAAAACCTTTTTCTCGGCTTCATCCATCAGTTCATCAACATTGCGCCCCTCGGTATTAAAAGCACTGTCTGCAATACCGGTGCCGGCCTGAATCAGGGAGCGTTTGATAGCGTGCTCGCGCACAATATCGGCATAGGCGCGAATATTGGCGGCACTGGGCGTGTCATTAACAATGGAGGCAATATAGGCAAGCCCGCCAACTACTTCCAGTTCACCGGTTTTGGCCAGAATTTCACTCAGTGTGATGACATCAAAAGGCTGACTGGCTTCTGCCAGACGGCGCACCGCAGAGAACAGCAGACGATGGGGCCGGGTATAAAAATCTTCTTCTATAAGGCGGTCAGCGACCTGATCCCAGGTGGAATTATCCAGCATCAGGCCGCCCAGTACCGACTGCTCGGCCTGGGTGGAATGCGGCGGCACCCGGAAATTGGGCGTTTCGGTGTCCGCCGAGGGATAATCAAAGGGTGGCATTTCGCTTACTTCAGACATGAATTAGCTCTTTATGATGCTCGAAAACACCCCCGGATGGTGTGCTTCAGAAGCCGTTAATCATATCCTGCGGCTGCGCTTCCCGCCACTGGGCTTTGGAAAAAAACCAATCGCCGTCGATCTTGCGCAGATTAAGCTCAAAATTCATTAAACGGGCACGCGTTTTACTCAGGTCATCCGTTGATTGCAAATCTACCGAGGCCATGGCAAGCGTCACCCGCGCACTTGCCTGATGATCATCCAGCAGTTTGATTTCGTGAATACGGGTGAGCAGATGCAGACTTTTGTATTGAAAGAAAAGACGCATCAACCAGCCACGCACGTAGGGCAATCGGGCTTAAAACAGCTTGATTCTAGAAATTACATAAGGTATTGGGTGTATCCTTTTGAATAAAGGGTAGACGATGAACACA